>JBJEVL010000061.1:0-3618 GCA_051884335.1 Akkermansia sp.
CCTCCCCCCCCCCCCCCCTTCCCACCCCAGCCCTAAAAACCGCCGCCCCGGCCAGCACACCGCGCGGCACACCCACTCCTCCCCTGCTCCTCCCCCGCCCCGGCCAGCACGCGCCCGAGCCGCCGCCCTCACCCGCTGCAAAAAAACCGCCGCTCCCTTGCGGGGGCGGCGGTCGGTGAGCGCTCGGAAGCGCCGTGCTTTAGTTGAACTTGGCGATGAGCGTCTTGCGCTGCGCCTCCATCTCGGCGGGCAGCTTGTCGCCCACGTTGGCGAAGAGCTCGGTCTGGCTCTCCAGCTCAGCCTGCCACTCGGTGTCGATGAGCTTCATGTTCGTGTTGAACTGCTCCTCGGTGTAGCCGTCCAAGCCCTCGGTGTCGAGCTCGCTGTAGGCGGGGGAGATACCCAGCTGGGTCTCCACGCCGGCGACCTCGCCGCGGCAGCGGCGCAGCACCCAGTCGATGACGCGCATGTTGTCGCCATAGCCCGGCCAGATGAAGTGGCCCTCGGCATCCTTGCGGAACCAGTTCACGTTGAAGATCTTGGGCAGCTTGCAGGCGCAGGTCTTGGTGCCCATGTCCAGCCAGTGCTGCCAGTAATCGCCCACGTTGTAGCCGATGAAGGGCTTCATGGCCATCGGGTCGCGACGCACCTGACCGATCTTGCCGAAGGCGGCGGCAGTCATCTCGGAGCCCATGGTGGCGCCGACATACACGCCGTGGTTCCAATCGCGGGACTGGAAGACGAGCGGCATGGTGGTGGCGCGGCGGCCGCCGAAGAGGAAAGCGCTGATGGGCACACCCTCGGGGTTGTAGTACTCCGGATCAAGCGTCGGGCACTGGGAGGCGGGAGCGGTGAAGCGGCTGTTGGGGTGAGCGCACTTGCGACCGCAGTCGGGCGTCCAGTCGTTGCCCTGCCAGTCGATGGCGTGGGCGGGAGCCTCGCCGTCCATCCCTTCCCACCAGACATCGCCGTCGTCCGTCAGACCCACGTTCGTGAAGATGACGTTCTTCTTGATGGTGTCCATGGCGATGGGGTTGGTCTTGTAGGAGGTGCCGGGAGCCACGCCGAAGTAGCCGTTCTCGGGGTTGATGGCGTGGAAGGTGCCGTCCTCGTGGGGCCAGATCCAGGCGATGTCGTCGCCGATGATGCTGGTCTTCCAGCCCTTGGCCTTGAGCGGTGCGGGGGGCACGAGCATGGCCAGGTTGGTCTTGCCGCAGGCGGAGGGGAAGGCGCCCGTGATGTAGGACTTGCGACCCTGGGGATCCGTCACGCCGAGGATGAGCATGTGCTCAGCCATCCAGCCGTTGCGGCGGGCGATGTTGGTGGCGATGCGGAGCGCCAGGCACTTCTTGCCCAGCAGGGCGTTGCCGCCGTAACCGGAGCCGTAGGAGATGATCTCGCCGGTCTCGGGGAAGTGGCAGATGTACTTCTCTTCGTTGTTGCAGGGCCAGGTGACATCCTCCTGACCGGGCTCCAGCGGGGCACCGACGGTGTGCAGGCAGGGCACGAAGGTGCCGTAGCCGTCGCGCTTGGGATTGCCGCCGCCCTGCGTCTCGTCCTCGAGGCGCTTGAGAACCTCCGCGCCCATGATGGTCATGATGCGCATGTTGGTCACCACGTAGGCAGAGTCGGTAATCTCGATGCCGATCTTGGCAAGGGGGGAATCGAGCGGGCCCATGCAGAAGGGGATGACGTACATGGTACGACCCTTCATGCAGCCGTCGAGGAACTTGTTGAGGATGGCCTTCATCTCTGCCGGGGCTTTCCAGTTGTTGGTAAAGCCGGCATCCTCCTGCTTCTCGGAGCAGATGAATGTGCGCTCCTCCACACGGGCAACGTCAGAGGGCGTGGAGCGGGCCAGGAAGCAGCCGGGGCGCTTCTCGGGGTTCAGGCGGATGTAGGTTCCCTTCTCCACGAGCATGTCGCAGAGCTCGGTGTTCTCCTCCTCGGAACCATCGCACCAGTAGATGGAATCGGGCTTGCAGAGCTGGGCGACTTGATCGACCCAAGCTGCAGCTTCTTTGTGAGTAGTACCAGTGATTTTCATGGTACCCGCAGAATACCACAGCTCACGCGCCGATGCAACCCGAATTTTGTGCCTTTTTGCGCACCCGATTGTTTTTTGCGCGCACGGCCGGGCTGCGCCTTCCGGCTCCGGCAGAAAAGGCGACCCGCCGGCGGTTTGGGGTTGCGGAGGGCGGGCAGGCTGTGCTAGAGTAGTGCCGATGGGATTCCCGAAACTCGACCTCGGCAAGAATGAGGATGTTGTCTTTGAGCGGCAGCACATCCGCGTCTCCGGCTCGACAGACTGCGAGAACCGCGCGCGGGTCTACGTCTCGCCCGTCGGCATTTGCCTGTGGCTGCTGGTGGCGCAGGTCGGGCTCCTGCTGTGGCTGCTGCGCCTGCTGGGTGTTTGGCAGTTGCCGTTCTGAGCGGCGGCTCGGTCGATTTTTGCCCGCTGCGTGCAACAAAAGATTGTACAACAGCGACCTATCTGCTACAATCAGCCCAAGATGAACTATCAACCTTATCTTGCTGCCGTCGCCGCGCTCGGCGTGGTGTCCTGCACTCCGGATGCGCCGCTCAACGCTACCCCCGAGCAGGCGGTTTCCCCCGTGACGCATAGCGCCCCCGCCCCGCGCTATGTGGCGCTGCCCGGGCAGGCTCCCGTGGCAGTCAGCACCGATGTCGATGCCGCGTTCGAGCAGCAGGCCGCTGCCTACGCCGGACAGCCCGTTGCACCCGCCACACCGACCGTTGCCGCGCAGCCGGTGGCTCCGACGGCGGGAAGTATCCCCGCCACGCCGCTGGTTCCCGCTACTCCGGCAGCCACGACCGCCGCGACCGCCGCGCAGCCGGCCGTCGCCATTCCCCTGCCCGGCAGCACGCCCGAGGCAGGCGCCCTGACCCAGACCACCGACGCCGCTCAGCCGACGGCTCCCGCCACCGCCCCGGTCGCCGGTCTCCCGACCGATCCGAGCGCGCTGACGCCTGCGGCTCCCGCCCCCGTGCAGGAGCATGAGAACCCGGCCGCAACGGGCACGATGAACTACAAGATTCGCATCACCAACGGCACGGAAGGGCGCCTCTTCGTCGAGGCTCAGGATGCCGGCGGTGCCATCTACCCCTGCGGGTTCATGGAGGGCGGGCGCACCTTCACCACACCGATGGAGAACTCCGCGCCCATCAAGGGGCCCATCACGGTGGTGGTGCGTGACCCGGATCAGCCCGATGCTCCCGAAATCCGCCGCTACAAGGTGGACCCGCCCACGGCGGATTACAACGGCAAGGCCATCGGCATCAGCATCCTTTCCGGCGGGCGCTATGTCGCCAGTTTGGACGGTCAGACCTACGCCGCTTCCCCCGCTGCTGTGCCGACGCCGCAACCCGCGCCCGAGGCTGCTGCACCCGCGCCCGAGTCTCCTGCGCCTGCGCCGGAAGCTGCTGCGCCCGCGCCGGAGCCCGCGCCCGCCGGCGTCTGAGCCGCGCGCCTCGCTATCTGCTGTTCTCCGCAGCCCCTTTCCGCCTACGGAAGGGGGCTGCGCTTGTTGTGCCCCGGCTGGACAAGCCCCCGCCCGTGCCGTACACCATGGGCATGTGCAAACCGTTTCGCGATTA
>JBJEVL010000062.1:0-3618 GCA_051884335.1 Akkermansia sp.
TACAGCATTTAAAATGATGATGTCGAGAGCTGAGATGGCAGAATGGGAGCATCTCACCCGCTCCTCGGATTTAGCAAAATCGAGGGTGATGACTGACGAAGTGAATGATCAATGGTTCTTTTTGCTCGCCAGCAGGGCGCAAAGCTGTTACAATAAGCGCCAATCCGACATGAGCGAATCTTACATTTACGACAATCTGGAAGAGTACCTGAAGCTGGGGCAGACGGTGCTGAGCCCGACGATGTATTTGGGCGCGGGTTTGCAGCCTTACTGGATGCGCGAGGCGACCTATGTCCCTGTGGACGAGGAGGCCGGAACGCTGAGTCAGGAGGACATGCAGCGGCTGGTGGAGAGCGTGACCACCCCCGAGCAGCGTTCGGAATTGGACGATCAGGGAGCTCTTGATTTCATTGCCGAGAGTCCCTCCGTGGGCAAGTACCACCTCTACCTCTACGCGCAGGAAGAGGGCTACCTGTTGGTGACGCTGAGCCTGCATGTGGACAGCTACCTGCAGCAGGGGCTGGACTGCAAGTGCTCGGATATTCACCTGCCCTCGGCCTGTGCGCCCTCGTGGCGCCGCCACGGCCTGCTGCAGCCCATGTGGGAGGGCGCCCCCACGCTGACGCGCGAGGATGCCGAGTGCCTGGTCAACAGTTTCCTCGGCGCGAGCGAGTGGGAGCGCCTGCGCGAGGTGGGCGATGTGGATTTCGCCTACCAGAACGAGCACGGCCGCTACCGCGCCTCGGTGGTGTCGCAGCGCTTGGGCTACGACATCTGCTACCGCATCATCAACAGCAAGATTCTGACGATGGAGGACATCAACCTGCCCAAGGAGTATGTGGTGCCGCTGACGCGTTTCACCAACGGGCTCATTTTGGTGACGGGTGCCGTGGGCTCGGGCAAGTCGACCACGCTGGCCTCCATCATCGACTTCATCAACGGCGACCGCAAGGATCACATCATCACCTTGGAAGATCCCATCGAAACGGTGTTCCCCTGCCGCGAGTGCCAGGTCAACCAGCGCGAGGTGCACAAGCACACGGAATCCTTCGGCCGTGCGCTGCGCGCCGCGCTGCGTGAAGACCCGGATGTCATCATGGTGGGCGAGATGCGCAATTTGGAAACGATTTCGCTGGCGCTGTCGGCCGCAGAGACGGGTCACTTGGTGCTGGGCACCCTGCACACGGGCTCGGCGGCGCGCACCATCGACCGTATTTTGGATGCCTTCCCCGTGGAGGAGCGCGACCACATCCGCGTGATGGTGTCGGAGTCGCTGCGTGGCGTGTTCTCGCAGCAGCTGGTGCCCAAGAAAGACGGCAGCGGACGCGTGATGGCGCTGGAGCTGTTGGTGAACACGGCGGCCATTGCCAACTGCATCCGCGAGGGTAAGACCTTCATGATCCCCGGCCTGATTCAGACGGGCAAATCGCAGGGCATGCGCCTGATGGATGACTCGCTGCAGGACCTCTACAAGCAGGGGCTGATCTCGGCCTTGGAGTGCCGCATGCGCGCCACCGACTCGGCCACCATGTCCAAGTTCCTTGCCGCCAACCCCGAACCCTGAACCCTTTCCGAACAACGATGAGCAACAAAATTGACCACTATTTCCGCATTCTGGTGGAGCAGGGCGGTTCTGACCTTCACCTGTCGGAGGGACAGCCCGCCAAAATCCGTGTCCACGGCTCCATTGTGCCCGTGGAGGACAGCGTGCTGACTCACGAGCAGATGGTGGAGCTGATGCAGCCCATCTGCCCGCCCAAACTTTGGGCGCAGTACACCGCGGGCGGGGATGCCGACTTTGCCTATGAGATGGATGAAACCTCGCGTTTCCGCTGCAACTACATGAAGCAGCAGCGCGGCTACTGCTGCGTGTTCCGTCTCATCCCGACCAAGATTCTCACGCTGGAGCAGCTCAACGTGCCCGAGCAGATCAAGAAATTCGGCGAGATGAAGTCCGGCCTCGTGCTGGTGACCGGGCCGACGGGCTCGGGCAAATCGACCACGCTGGCCGCCATCATTGATTACATCAACACGAACTACTCGCGCCACATCATCACGGTGGAAGAGCCCATCGAGTTCGTGCACCCCAGCAAGAAGAGCATCATCACCCAGCGCGAGGTGCCCAACAACTGCCCGACCTTTGCGGACGGCCTGCGCGCCTCGCTGCGCGAGGATACGGACATCGTGCTGGTGGGCGAAATGCGCGATTTGGAGACCATTTCGCTGGCGCTGACGGCGGCGGAGACGGGCTTGCTCGTGTTCGGCACCCTGCACACAAATAACGCGCGCAAGACGGTGGATCGTATCATCGACGTGTTCCCCGCCGAGCAGCAGGCGCAGGCGCGCACCATGCTGGCGGGCTCGCTGCGCGGCGTGGTGGCGCAGTTGCTCATGAAGCGCTGCGACAAGCCGGGCCGCGTGGCCGTCAACGAAATCCTCTTCGCCACCCCCGCCGTGTCGGCCATCATCCGCGAGGGTGCGACGCAGAAGCTGGCGGATGTCATCGTGGGCGGCAAGCAGCTGGGCATGCAGTTTATGGACGATGCCATTTGGGAAAAACTGCTCGCCGGGCAGGTTTCGCCCGAAGAGGCCTACATGAAAGCCATCGACAAGAAGCGCTTCCAAAACTTCCTGCCGCCCGAGAGCGCGGCTCTGGCCAACGCCGGCGGCGCGTAAAGCCGCTGCCGCGCCTGGGCTGCCGAGTGAGCGCGTCCCCCGTGCGCGGGAGGCGCGCTCCCGTGTTGTCCCGCGTTGCGGGGCTCGGGCGGCTACGTTGCGCGGGATGCTCCCTCTGCGTGCAGGCGGCTCCCGCGCGGTTCGACGGCTGCGCGCCTGCGTGCCGGATGCGTTCCTTGTTTCGGAGCCGCTGCTCCTGCGCTGAGGAAAAGGGTGTTCCCTTGCGTTGCGCAGCGCGCTCCGGCGTTGCGGCAGCCACCTCAGTTGTAGAGGTCGATGCCGAGCTTGGCCAAATCGCTCAGCGAGAGGGAGCAGGGGTCGGGCGCGACCCAGTGGCCGGGCTCGATTTCCTGCGGTGTCAGATCCATGCCATAGGTGACATCGAGATAGGGGTGGTTGATGCGGCGCCCGAACGCGCTGCCCGGCGGCGGGTCGATGGGGGAGGGAACATCGCCCGGCAGGATGGGGATGTGGCGCCGCTGCGTCGGGTCGGGGACGGGAATGGCCGAGAGCAGCGCCTTGGTGTAGGCGTGGCGCGGGCGGTGGTAGAGCACCTTGGCCGGAGCCATCTCGACAATTTTGCCGAGGTACATGACGGCGACACGGTCGGAAATGTGGCGCACGACGGAGAGGTCGTGCGAGATGAAGAGGTAGGCCATTTTCAGCTCGCGCTGCAGGTCGAGCAGCAGGTTGAGCACCTGCGACTGCACGGAGACATCCAGCGCGCTGACGGGCTCATCGAGCACCAGCAGCTTGGGGCCCAGCGCGATGGCGCGGGCGATGCCGATGCGCTGGCGCTGACCGCCCGAAAATTCGTGCGGAAACTTGTCGGCGGCCGAGGCGGGCAGCCCCACGAGGTCGAGCAGCAGCTCCACCCGCTTGCGGCGCGAGGTGCGCGTGCCGAGCCCGTGGATTTCCAGCGGTTCCGCAATCAGGTGGCGC
>JBJEVL010000063.1:0-3586 GCA_051884335.1 Akkermansia sp.
ACTCCCGAGGACGGTGCGTCCGCCGCTCCTGCCGCCCCCGCAGCCCCCGCCGCCCCCGGCGAGACCGCTCCCGCGCCGCCGCCCATGGCCACGGTGGCGCTCGAGGGCTGGGCGCGCTTCACCCTGCCCGTGCCCCCCGGCTACGAGGTCGAGTGCCACAAGAGCGCCGACCACACCCTCTACTACCTGCGCCGCGCCAAGCAGACCCCCGACCTCATCCTCTACTCCGGCTTCAGCCCCAACATCGACACGAGCGGCAAGAGCTGCTACGCCGACATCGCGGGCAAGCGCACCAAGGGGCACGTGCGCCCGACCGCCGAAGGCGGGCAGGCCTGGGAGTTCGTGCTGGAGAAGGGCGTGGACGGTGCCGCCTTCGTCATCACCCTGCCCCAGAGCCCGGAGGTCAACACCATGCTCGAGGTGCTCAAGGGCTTGCAGTTCCGCGAGGACAAGCCCGCCCCCAAGAACGAGCCTGCCCCGGACATCAGCGAGGCCCCCGTGCAGCACTTCAAGTGCTGGGGCAGCTTTGCCCTGCCCGTGCCGCCCGATATCCGCGT
This sequence comes from Akkermansia sp., assembly GCA_051884335.1. GTDB lineage: Bacteria > Verrucomicrobiota > Verrucomicrobiia > Verrucomicrobiales > Akkermansiaceae > Akkermansia. Next base: position 558 of record JBJEVL010000063.1, read on the forward strand.
GGTCAGCTCCTCGGGGGCGGAGTCCTACCAGTTCCACTTCATCGACAGCGCGGACAAGACCGCCATGATTATCTACAGCGGTCACACGCCCACCCTGCAAAGCGGCGGCAAGCCCGTGAGTGCCGTCATCGCCGGACAGCAGGTGGAGGGGCAGATGCTCACCGGCAAGACCGAGGAGCTGCAGGCGCTCACCCCCGCGGGCGCCGTGCCCATGAAGCTGGTGGACAAAGGGCGCGAGTTCGTGCTGCCGCGCGGCACGGACGGGGCGCTCTACCACATCGTCGTCTGCGAGGGGCCGCAGCGCAACCGCATGCTCGCCATGCTGGCCGCCATGAGTATCACCTCCGGCAGCAGCCTCTCGGAACCCGTCATGCAGCAAGCCAACACCGCCGTGCAGAACAGTCGGCTCATGCTGGCGCGCGCCGACCGCATCCTCGCCAAGGTCACCAACCGCAAAACAGCCGATGCCGCCGTGCCGCAGCTGGAGGAACTGGTCGCGCAGCTGGCCGCGCATGACAAAGTGGTCGATGCCCTCGTGCGCAAGCACGGCAAGGGGGTTAACGCCTACGTCAACACCATCGACCAAAGCAGCGACAGCCCGCAGGGCAGCGGCGAGCACGAGATTCAGCGCGTGTACGAGGCCGACTGCTACGGCTCCGAAGCGCTGGAGGCCATCCTGCAGCGTCTCATGGGCATGGAGGAGGAGTGATCAGCGCCGGGTCGGCGCCAGAACGCCGCCGCGCAGCGCGCCGAGATGCCGACGGTGTGCACATAGCGCGTGCGCAGCAGCGAGACATCGCGGTGGCCCATCTCCTGCTGCAGCAGGGCGAGATTGCGGAAATACACCGCATGATAGCTGGCAAAGGTGTGCCGCAGCACATCCGGCACCCAGCGCGCAAAGCCGGCACGGCGCCGAAAGCGCCGCCACAAGGCGGGCGAAAGCCCCGGCGGATAGCTCCTCGGCAGGGAGCTCAGGTCTCCGCCCCGCAGCGGCACCACGCGACCGCCGCCGGTCTTGGAGCAATTCGGGCGAATGGTCACCGTGCGCTCGCGCCAGTCGATATCGCGGCAGGGGTCCAAGCGGCTGACCTCGGTCGGACGTATCCCGCAGTAGAGCATCAGGTGCAGCGGCAGGCGCAGCGAGCGGAAGGGCGGCAGCTCCGCCGTTTGCTCCAGCCGCGCGACCTCCTGCGGGCTCAGGGGCAGCACCTCGCGCTCCCGCACCTCGGGCACCTCCACCCGATCCACCGGGTTGGCATCGCACCACTCGCGGCGGAACCCGAAGGCAAACACGCTGTGCAAAATCGCGCGCCCCTTGCGATAGCTGTGGACGCTCGCAGGGAACGCCTGCTCCAGCAGCTCGCGACACTCGCGCGCCGTCATCGCCCGCAGCGGGCGCGCGCCCACCCCCGGCACCCGCAACATGCGACGCACAAAATAACACAAATCAGCATACGTGGCCGGACGGCGGTGCTCGCGAGCACGCACGCTGGCCCAAGCCGCCTCGGCAAAACAGACTGTGTGCTCCTCGCGGCGCAGCGCCTCTGCCCCGGCGCGAATCACGCGGCGCATCCGCGACAACAGCGCGGCGCGGGGGAGCGATTCTCCCGGCAAGCCCGCCTCTTCCAGCAGTTCCAAACACAGGCGAACAGCATCTGACACCGACAAGGGTACCTGCTCCATCAGTGAGTCGAGGGGATGATTCATGGCAAGGATAGGCAATCGAATAAACCAGCATTCAGAAAGCATACGATAGTCGCACGGGGTATTGTACCCGTATCGTACCGAAACAGAACTCTAATCGTTCATTACCATGAAATTACATCTCCCTGTCAAGCTGAGAGCCAACCTCCTCGCCGCCGTGGTCGCGGTGTCGGCTGCCGTCTACAACGCGCAGGCCTACACCTACACGGAGGACGTTCAGGTATTGAGCTCGCAGTACCAGCAAACGAGCGGCAACACCTACGACGCCGAAACGTCCATCATCATCGGGACCACGACTCCCACCGGGGACAAGCTAGTCACCTTCATCGAGGGTGAGACGACCATGAGCACCGATCAGTTGAGCATCAACAACTCGGTCATGCTCGGGGCCACCGCCGGCGCGGAAATCCACGGCAACACCAACATCGAGGCCACCACCTCCATCACCATCAGCAAGGACAGCAACAATCAGGGCTCCCGCGTGGAGCTGGCCGATGCCAATGTCTCCACGGCCGCGACCTCGGTTGCCCAGTCCTCAGCCCTCGTCATCGTCGATGGCAGGCAGGAGTTGACCGACGCGCAAAAAGTCTCCCTCAACATCACCGGCACCAATCTGCACACCGAACTGGTCGATAACAACACGGAGCACCGCATCGCGCTGGGCGATCTGACCAACGACGGCAGTGTCACCCTCATCGGCAACAAGGAGCACTCGGAGGCCACCGTCGATGGGGACAGCGGTGTCACCACCGCTCAGCCTTGGGAGAACGCCGCCGCCATCGTCGACGATGGCGTTGATCTCACCCTCGGCGCCGTCACCGGAACCGGCTCTCTCAACATCGGCAACGCCAACGCAGAGATCACCGGAGACGTGACGCAAAATGACCTCAACCTCATCAACAGCGTGACGGCGGTCACGGGCGACGTGACCACCAAGGGCATCGAGCTCAACGGGGAATCCGTCCTGCAAGCCACGGAGAACATCACGGCCGGAGAAGCCAACAGCGGCGTTTCCATCGCCGGTCAACTGAAGAGCGAAAACGGCAACATTGCGCTCACGAATGGTGTGTACGACCGGGGCAACGGTCTGCGCGAGGGCGCTTCCGTCGTTGCCACCAACGGCGATATCACGCTCACCAATGTCGGAGGTCAAGCGCTGCACGGTCTGGAGGCCGGGATGAAGATCCACCTCACCGGCTCGGACACCATCATCACAGACACCTCGAACATTCATGCCGGAACGCAGCTGATTGTCGAAAACGGTGCCGTCCTGCACCGCGATACCGTGGGAGACATGAGCGGTGACCTCACCATCGATGCGGGCG
>JBJEVL010000064.1:0-3585 GCA_051884335.1 Akkermansia sp.
ACTACTGGCCCAACGATGGCAATTTGGGAGATTTGCTGATTGCGGAGGCGACACGCCAGTGGTTCCGCCGAGCGGGCATAGAATATCGGGAGTACTGTCCCGAATCTCCGCCGCAGGAAGAAGGCATTACGCTGGTGTATGGCGGCGGTGGGCGTTTTACCTCGCACTGGGGAGGTATTGAGCGGCATCTCGCGCACCTGACGCACCCGCGGGTGCGCCGTGGCATCATCCTGCCGCACAGCTTTTATCAGGTAGATTCCTTTTTGCAGGGCTTGGATGAGCGCCACACCATCTTTTGCCGGGAGCGCCGGAGTTATGAATACTGTCGCTCGCTGAACCTGCGCGCGGCGGTATGCCTCGCGGGGGATATGGGATTGCTGCTGGATATAGACGCTTTGCCGCCGCTGAGCCCTCTGCCGGGGAGACCTGCGGCTTCCGACGGCACGGAATGGCGGCAGTGGCGCTTGCTGCGCCGAGCTTGGTCGGGGCGGCTGGCGCGCGCGGTGTACCGCTCATCGGTGGTATCGGCGGGGCGGCGCATCGCCTTTCTGCTGAGGACAGACAGGGAGAAGTCGAGTCTGCTGAGCAGTCCGCTTTCTTTCGATCTTTCTCTGGCGTGGACATCGGATTGCCGTGCGACATCCTGCAATGCCCACATGATCCGCGCGATGGCTGAGGCGTTGCGCCGAGTCGATGTCGTGGTGACCGATCGGCTGCATGTGGGGATCATGTCCCATTTGTTGGGTAAGGAGGTCTACCTGCTGGACAATGACTATGGCAAGCTCAGCGCCGTGTATGCGCACTCTCTGCACACGGCGGCGAATGTACATTTGTTGGGCGATGCCGCCTTGCCCCTTGAGTTGCAAGCGGCGTGGCGCCACTTCAACAGTTTGCCCCGGCGTGTCGGTTATGCCAGTCGCCGCTTGTGCTGCCGACTGGGGGGTGCCTTGCTGCGCCGTTTCCGCCTGCGCACCTAGCAGAACTCGCGGGGGGCTTCGCGGGGGAGGGCTTGCAGGAAGCGCGCGCCGTAGAACTTGCTCGTGATGCGCGAGTCGAGCAGGCAGACCAGCCCCGTGTCGCTCTTGGAGCGGATGAGCCGCCCGATGCCTTGGCGGAACTTGAGGATGGCTTCGGGCAGGCTGTAGTCGCGGAAGGGGTTGCCGCCGCGGTCGCGGATGTCCTCCATGCGCGCTTCCGTCAGCGGGTTGCCCGGGGATTCAAAGGGGATGCGCGTGACGATGACGTTGGAGAGCGCCTCGCCCGGCACATCCACTCCCGTCCAAAAGCTGTCCGTGCCCAGCAGCACGCTGCCGATGTGCTCCTTGAAGCGGCTGAGCATCTGGCTGCGGCTCAGGCCGTCGCCCTGCACCAGCAGCGGCCAGCCCTGCTCGAGGCAGAGGGGACGCAGTCGCGCCGCCTGCTCGCGCAGAAGGCGGTAGCTCGTGAAGAGCACGAAGGCGCGCCCCTGCGATTCGTGCAGCATCTGCATGATCTGCTCGCAGAGGGCGCTGTGGTACAGCTCCTCCTCGCTCTGCGGCGGGGGAGGGGGCATGCTGCGCGCGACGATGATGCGCATCTGCCGCGCGAAGTCAAAGGGGCTGCCGATGCGCAGCGCGGCGGCGCTCTCCGCCCCCACGCGCCCGGCAAAGTAGGCCATGCTCCGCTCGCCTGCGGAAAGCGTGGCGCTGGCGCAGATGCAGCTGCGCCCCGCCTCAAAAAGCTTTTCGCGCAGCACGGGCGCCACGTTGATGAGCGCGCTGCGCAGGGTGGTGGCGTGCCCCTCGCTGCCGCTGCTCTCTGCCCAGTAGACGGCGTTGTCGCTGTGGCTCAGCGCGATGAGCTCCTGCGCCGCATCCGCATAGGCGGTGATGCGAGCCGCCGTGTCCGCGAGCTCCAGCCGCGTCAGCTCGCTCTCCTCCTGCGCGTCCTCCAGCGTGCGGACGATGCGGCGGATCTCCTCGTAGAGCCGTTGCAGGGCGGGGCTGAGGATGTTCTCCGTCCAGCCGGGTTGCCGCAGGCGCACCGTGCCCCGGTGGGCGTCGAGTTGGCAGTCCGCCCGCGCGTTGCGGAAAAATTCGGCGGCGGCGTCCTGCGCCTCCTCGATGAGCTGGAGCAGCTGCGGGCTCGCCACCGCGCGCAGGCTGCCCTTGTGCGTGCGCGGGTTGTAGAGGCGCAGCAGGTCGTAGCCCAGCTCCGTCTCGCCCAGACAGAGCCCCAGCTGGTTGGCCGCCACGGTTTCGATGGTGTGCGCTTCATCGAGAATCACGAAATCGCCGGGAAACACAAAACCCTCGGGGGGCGTCTCGCCCGCCTCGAGCAGCTCGTCAGCCAGCGCCAGCAGCCCGAAAAACAGTGTGTGGTTGAGCACCACCACCTGCGCGTCCTGCACGCGGCGGCGCGCGGCCTGGTAGGGGCAGTCCGGCCCGCAGTTGCGCAGGGTGCAGACGTGGCTTTCGCTGCACACCTGCGCCCAGACCTTGGGGGAGATGTCCAGCTCCGGCGGCAGGTCGGCCAGCGTGCCCTCGTGCTGCCCGCGCGACCAGGCCAGCAGGTCGTGCAGCTGGCGGGTTTCCTGCTGGTTGAAGAGGTCGCGGCTCTGCTCCAGCGCGCGGCGCAGGCGCGTGCGGCACAGGTAGTTGGCGCGCCCCTTGAGCAGGGCGGCGGCGAAGGGGGTGCCGAGCGCCTTGGATACGGTGGGCAGATCCTTGTGGAAGAGCTGCTCCTGCAGGTTGATGGTGTGGGTGGAGATGACGGCCTTGCGGTTGTGCTCCAGCGCAAAGCGCACGGCGGGGATGAGGTAGGCCAGCGATTTGCCCACCCCCGTGCCGGCCTCCACCAGCAGGGAGCCCTCCTCCTCCAGCGTGCGGGCGACGGCGGCGGCCATCTCCTGCTGCTGGGGGCGGAACTCGAAGCCGCGTGCGCCCGAAAGCAGCCCGGTGGCGGAGAAATCGGCGAGGGTTTGGGTGAGCAGCTGTCCCACGGGGCGAGGGCGGGCTTAGAGTTCGCGCTCGCCGCAGGTCGGCAGTTCCAGGCGCGTGGGCAGGTCGGGGAAGAAGGTACGCATGGTGGTGATGTCGGTGTTGCCGTCGGCAAAGTACCACTTCTTCAGGGCGGTGCCGCGCACGCGTCCCTTGTCGGTAATCTGCTCATCGCGGATGGCGTAGATGTAGTGGCGGCGCTCGATGCGGCGGCGGTTGCCGTCTGCCGTCGGCAGGCTGATGACCAGCGTGGTCGGCAGGATGACGATGCGGCTGCGGTCGCCGCCGGCGGTGAGGTTCTCCGCGCGCACAGTGCCCTTTGTGTCGCGGCGCACGGCATTGACCATGCTCATGGGCGGGGTGACGAGGTATTCGGCTGTCGGCGCTCCCACGCTGTAGCTTTCGATGCGCATGCCGGAGTCGCGCATGGCCTTGCTCATTTTGGCGTACTGCTGCCGCAGCGCTTTTTCATTGGCGTCGCGGCGCTCTCTGTTTTCGGCGGCGCTCTCCGTCCGTGTCCCGGTGAACAGCTGTGCGCTGTCCGCCTCGCTTTGGCGGCGGGCGCCCAGCTGGTCGGCGTAGGTGCGCCGCAGGGGCGGGTACATGG
>JBJEVL010000065.1:0-3563 GCA_051884335.1 Akkermansia sp.
GGCGACAAAACAGGCCGTTGCCTCATTGCCCTCATAGTACGCAATCAGCGGAACACTCTCCTTTCTGGACGCCGGCGCCCCCGTCACGGAAATATCCATCTGCCAATCCGTCGAATCCAGCTGTATGGGCAGCGTCGACAGATCGAAGGTTCTCATATCGGGATCCATGGGGTAGAACACCGTCGGGTAGGTGCCCCAGGTGGGTGCTGCCCACAACGAGGGGGCGGCAAAGGAAACCATCGCGGCCAACAAAGCCACGCGAAGAGAGGTCGGGAGATGCAGTTTCATCGTGAGAGGGGATTAAACGAATAGACGCGATGCGGCAGACCGCATCCTACCCTGCTACTCTAGCAGAGCCCCCATGGGCGTGCAAGCTCAAAAGGGCGTTTTTTCTCCCACGATGGCGAATAGACGACGAACAGCCGCATCATATTAACAAAAAAAACCCGCCGACCGAGGTCGGCGGGGTGGGAAAAGCCGTGTTGTGCCGTTTAGCGGGAGTATAGCTCCACGATGAGCTGCACGTTGACGATGGGGGCAATCTCCTCCACGGAGGGGATGCGGGCCACCTTGGCGCTCAGCTTGGCGGCATCGAGCTCCAGCCAGTCGGGCGTGGTCGCGCTGGCGGCCAGCTCGACGAAGCGGTTGGCGAGGGCCTGCGAGCGAGCCTTGGCGGCGATGGTCACGGTGTCGCCGGGCTTGACTTGGTAGGAGGGGATGTTCACCTTCCGGCCGTTCACCGTCACATGGCCGTGGCTCACCATCTGGCGGGCGGCGGCGCGGGTGTTGGCGAAGTTGAGGCGGTAGATCACGTTGTCAAGGCGGGTCTCCAGCAGCTGCAGGAGGATGTCGCCCGTCACGCCGCGGCGGCGGGAAGCTTCCTCATAGTACTTGCGGAACTGCCCTTCGAGCACCCCGTACATGAAGCGGAGCTTCTGCTTCTCGGCAAGCATGATGCCGTAGTCGGACTTCTTCTTGCGTCCGGCGCGGGCGCCGTGCTGTCCCGGGGGGAAGGGGCGGCGGGCAAAAGCCTTGCTGGCACCGAAGAGCTCAACGCCGAAGCGGCGGCTGATCTTGGCGGTAGGACCTGTATAACGAGCCATAATGTTACTGTGTTCTGAGAGGGTTGGTATTAGGCACGACGAGCCTTGGGAGGACGGCAGCCGTTGTGGGGAATCGGGGTCACATCCGCGATGGAGGAGATCTCCAGGCCGATGGCCTGCACCGCACGCACGGCGGACTCACGACCCGAGCCCGGGCCCTTCACGCGAACCTCGACCTCCTTGAGGCCGTGGCCCATCGCCTGGCGGCAGGCATCCTGGCAGACCACCTGGCCGGCGTAGGCGGTGCTCTTGCGGCTGCCCTTGAAGTTGAGCTTGCCGGCGGAGGACCAGCCGATGACGTTGCCCTTGAGGTCGGTCACGCTCACCACCGTGTTGTTGAAGGTGGAGGAGATGTGCACGATGCCCGTGCTGATGTTCTTGCTGCCTTTGGCTTTGAGGATTTTGACCTGCTCGTCGTCGCTCAGACCCAGCTCGGCAAAGATGTCGCGGCGACCCTCGGGCTTCTTCTCGACGGCGGGAGCTTCGGGAGTCTCGACCACCGGAGTTTCTTTCACTTCTTCCTGAATGGTTTCTTCAGCCATGTTCGGTTGTATGTGTTAGGGGGTTACTTAGGACTTCTTGGCGCCGACGGTCTTCTTGCGACCCTTGCGGGTGCGGGCGTTGGTGCGGGTGCGCTGGCCGCGCACGGGCAGCCCCTTGCGGTGGCGGATGCCGCGCAGGCAGTTGATGCTGGTCAGACGCTTGAGCGCCATCTGCTTCTCACGGCGCAGGTCACCCTCGATGAGGATGCCGTTGCTCGTGATAGCCTGAACAATCTTGGTCAGCTGCGCGTCGGAGAGGGTGCCGGTGCGCAGGTCCGGGGAGATACCGGCCTGCTCCAACACCTTCTTCGAGGTCGACGCCCCGATGCCGTAGATGTAGCACAGGGAGGCCTCGATGCGCTTCTCGTTGGGGATTTCGATACCGAAAAGACGAGCCATAGTGGTGTGTGATGCTTGTAGATATGTGCGTAGCCGCGCTGTTCAGCGCGGGCAGTGCCGCACCCCTCGGCGCGGCAACGGCGGCTATCATACCCCTTTTTTCCCCCTTGGCAAGCAAAATGAGCTCATTTTTTACATCTTTGGGTAATTTTGGGATTTTTGGGTAGGGCGTTGTTTTTGGGTAGGGTGGTGTCTCCCTCAGCTCTCGCCTGTGCCCTGCGAGGGCGCAGGGGCGCGGCTCCGTTCAATGTCGCGGGGCGCCCCTCTCACGCGCGCATTCGGGGTACTGCCTGTCATGACGGCGAAAGAGCCGACTTCAGCCGCGTACCCCCTTCACGCGCGCAGTGCTGCCCCGCCCTTCTGCCGAGGGAGGTCGCCGCTGCCGATTTCCCCGTCACGCGCGCGCACCCCGCGGGGGGCGCGGGGGGCTGCTCCGAGCGCGGGGGTGCGGCTCAGAAGGAGGGCATGTCGCGCAGGGCGGGCGCTTCGGAGCGCTTGGTGGGCGGGTTGTAGGGCGGCAGGGCGGCGGGGGCGTAGGAGCCGACAGCGGGGATGCGTTTGAGGGGGATGGTCACGCTGTCCTCGTCGATGACTTGTGCCTTGGGGTCGTTCTTGGTCCACAGGAGGGCGAGCCACCAATTCGTCCGCGTCTTGAGGGTGGCGGCGCCCACTTCGTAGCCGGGTTTGTAGGCGACGATGCCCAGGTTTTTCTCCTGACTGACTTCGGTGGTCAGGTTGCTCGTGCCCACAGGCTTGCCGTTGATGGAAATTTCGGCACCTGCGGGCTCGGTGTTGATGGTCAGGGACTTGGTGCCGGCGCAGGAGAACAGGAGCAGCGCGACGGCGGCGGGCAGCAGGCGTTTCATCATCATGCCGCCCACTTTATCACCCCCGGCGGGCGGGCGCAAGCGCATTATGAGCCGATGAGTGCCATACCCATTGCCAGCCAAATCGGCAGGGTGACGAAGGAGCAGAGCGTGGTGGCCAGCAGAATCTGCGTGCCGACATCGGGCTGCCCGCCGAAGCGCTTGGCGAGGATGACGGGGATGACGGCGCTGGGAATGGCGCTCTGGATGACCATGATGCGGCGCACGAGCGGATCGAGCGGCAGCGCCCACGCCAGCAGCAGGATGAGGGCGGGCGCCAGCACGAGACGCGCGAGAATGCCCGCGCTGAGCATGCGCGGCTGCCAGCGGAAGCGGCGCGAGAGGTCGTACATGGAGCAGCCGAAGAGGATGAGGCAGACGGGGGTGGCCACCGCGCCGATCATCTCCGCCGCTTTCATGAGCGGGGGCTGCGCCACATAGCTCCCCAGCCCCGACCAGGCCAGCAGCAGCGACACGCAGACGGCGAGCAGCGGCCCGCGCAGCAGGCTGGCGAGCCGCAGGTTTTTGGCGCCGCCGCAGATGAGCACCACGCCCAGGCTCCACACGAAGAGCTCGCAGCCCATGTTGTGGATGAAGAGCACGCCCATGGTCGGGTCGCCGGGGGCGGAGAAGAGCATCTGCACGATGGGGAT
>JBJEVL010000066.1:0-16091 GCA_051884335.1 Akkermansia sp.
CAGGCACCATAATCAAGCTGGTATACACGCATAATCGGGCACACTCCGAGGTGTACCGTGCTGTGGAGGAGCTGGAAGGCCCTCTGCTTGTGTTCCGTGACACAGAGAAGAGCTATCTGTTTGTGCTGGAAATGCAGGCTACAAACAACAGGGGAGAAAAGAGCAATGTAGCAGTGGCCATTCAGTTGCAGAGGTCGGAGAGCGGGCATTATCTGCTTTCTGCCTACCCGCTGGATGCATTGGCCAAGATAAAGGATTTGCAGAATCAAGGGCGTTTGGTATACAGCAAGTATACGGCGCAGGAACTGGAGGAGGCTATAAACAAACAGGCCATCCCGCCAACAGCCGACGCGCCGAGTCCCTTTAAACCCGATCTTATGCGTGCCGCCGTAAAGGATGGCTTAAGCGAGATTGTAATGACAAAGCAGGATATTGTCAAGTTTAATCCGCCGATTTTCACCGCCTCCATGGAAAAAGCGAGCCTCCGCGCGCTGGATGTGCTGACGATTCGTGCAGCTGAGCGCGCGGGTGAGCAGTTGATTAAGGACTGGCAGGCCGCCTGCGAGAACTGGGGGCGTTTTGGACGAGAGGATGCGGGGAGGCTCGGCAATGGGGCGAAGATGCTGGGTGAGATGCAGGCTCTCATCGGTGCTACCAAGGGGGTTCTGCCGGAGCGGTACTGCCGCATGGGCCACCTCAACAGGCTGATGCGCTGGGCTGCTATCTATGCCAGGATGCAACAGGATGGCACCCTGCCGCAGGTGGGCGAGATTAAGGGACCAATCTACCAAAAGTTCCTGGACAAGTTGCAGCAGGCGGATGAGCTCAACCGCTTGCAGGGTATGAGCGAGCAGGAGGCGCAGGAGGCTATGGCTCTGCTGGCAGGTGAGCGGCTGGATACCGCCATGCTCAAAGTCGCCCGTGAGTGCCGCCGCAGGCTGGAGCTGTTCCTCAAAGACCGCGAGCTGGAGCGTATTGAGCACATCGTGGAGAAAGCCTACCCGAAGCGGCAGAACGGGCAGAAGTGGCCGCGGGGCAAAATGGCAGCAGATGCCTACCGGCGTATGGAGCGTGCCCGCGAGTACATGAACCTGCCTGCGGATGAAGTGGCAGAGAGCATCAATGATGCCAAGCGCAAGCTGGATGCGCTGGACGCTACCGATAGGGGCGGGGTGGCGCTCATGGCGGTGCCGGGTGATTCCGACGGGGCATTCCCTGCGGGGCGGTTCCTGCGGGGCGATTCCCGGCGGGACACTTCCCGGGGTGCGGGACATTGCCTGAGGGAGGCTTCCTGCGGTCGGGGGCTTACTGCGCGAGCGCCGCCAGCAGCTTGTTGTGGATGCCGCCGAACCCGCCGTTGCTCATGACCAGCAGCACATCGCCGGGGTGGACATGGCCGACGACATGCGCCACGATGCTGTCGACATCGGCACCCAGATAGCACTCCCTGCCGGCCTCGCGAAGCTCGGCGCAGAGCTGCTCCTCGTCGAGCTGCTCCTCGGGTTTGAGCTTCTTGTGGTTCGTGACATGGGCCACCACGGGAAAATCGGCATGGGAGAGCGCTTCGGCCAGCTCATGCTGGAAAAGGTTGCGGATGGTGGTGTTGCTGCGGGGCTCGAAGAGCACCCAGAGGCGGCTCTTGGGGAAGCGCTGGCGCAGTCCGGCAATCGCCTGGCGGATGGCGGTGGGATGGTGGGCAAAATCATCCACCACGGTGACTTCGTTGACGGTGCCGCGCACCTCCTGACGGCGCATGACGCCCTCGAAGCGCAGGAGGGAGCCGCGCAGCTGCTCGGCGCTCAGCCCCGCAAAGCGCGCGGCGCAGATGGCCATGGCGGCGTTGCGCACGTTGAACTCGCCCACCATGGGGACGGTGAAGCGCTCGGCGCCGAGCTCGATGGGACTGTTGGCGTTGCCGGTCAGGGTAAAATCGCTGCCCTGAGCGTGGGGCTCGATGTCGCTGATGCGGATGTCCGCATCGGGCGCCATGCCGACGCTGACGAGGCGCACCATGCGCAGCTCCTCGGCGGCGTGGGCGCGCACATCGGCGCAGCGGGGACAGTCGGCATTGATAAAGACGATGCCGTCGCGCGGCACCACGCGCAGCAGGCGCTCAAAGGAGAGCTTGATAGCCTCCACATCGGGGTAAATGTCCGCATGATCCATCTCGATGTTGCCGATGATGACCACCTCGGGCAGGTAGTGGAGGAACTTGGAGCGCTTGTCGAAGAAGGCCGTGTCGTACTCATCGCCCTCCAGCACGGTGAAATCGCTGTCGGTGAAGCGACCGCCGCGCTCCAGATTGCGCGCAATGCCGCCGATCATGAAGCTGGGGTTGAGCGCGTTGTCCTCCATCAGCCACGCGAGCATGGACGAGGTCGTCGTCTTGCCGTGGGTGCCCGTCACCACATAGTTGCGGTGTCCCCACAGGAAAAACTCCTTCATGGTCTCGGGTAGGCTCTTGTAGCGCAGGTGGCGCTCCAGCACGGCCTCCACCTCGGGGTTGCCGCGGCTCATGGCGTTGCCGATGACGATGAGATCGGCATCGGCCGGGATGTTCTCGGGGCGGTAGCCCTGAAAAATCGTGATTCCCTCGCTCTCCAGAAAGGTGCTCATCGGCGGGTAAACATTGGCATCCGAGCCGGTGACGGTGTAACCCTTGCGGGCCATGGCCGAAGCCACGGCGCCCATGGCGGTGCCGCAGATGCCGAGGAAATGAACGTGTTTCATGAAGTTCGGGAGGGACAAAGGTGGAGGAGCGAGCAGCAGCCTAGCCCATTCTGCCGCATTTGGCAAGCTCTATCTGCGGCTGCGGTCGTGTTCTCAGCGCAGCGCGGGAGGCAGGAGCTCGCCCATCAGCAAAACAAGGTGATTCCCGGCAAACGGGGAATCACCTTGCGCAAAGGGTCAGGCAAGAAGTCCGCAGGGCGAGGACTTACTTGGCGCGGTAGTACTGGTAGTGCACGCGCTCGTCGATGGCGAGAGCCTCGCGCACCGTGCGGATGACGGAGGGCTCGGCCTCAAACGCAAAAAGCATGTACTGACCTGCCTTGAGGTGCTTGGACTCGTAGGCGAACTCGCGACGGCCGACATTGGTCACGTCCGTGACGGTGGCGCCGGCAGCCTCGAGCTGCTGCTTCATGTCCGCGGTCAGCTCATCGAGCGTGGCCGAGCCCTTCATGTTCAGGACGATCAGTGCTTCGTACTTTTTCATAATCTTTTCGGTAAGGATATCTTGCTTGCGCAAATGCGGTGACCGAGTTTGCCCTGTTTCCGCGCGGATTGCAAGCCTAAAGTGCGCGACAAGGCAAAAAAGATGTCATCGCCGCCTGATTGAGGGGGCGATGACAGCCATTTCTTTGAGCTGCAACGGGGCATGGAGATGCGTCATCGCACCGCCCCGTCCGGGGAGGGCTCAGATGAGCTTGAGGCGCACGAGATCCTGCGTGTCGATGAGGCCGACGGGCTCTTTGGCGGCGTTGAGCACCACCAGGTCGTCGATGCGGCGGTCGCGCAGCGTCTTGACGGCGGAGACTGCCAGCTTGTCGGCCTCCACGTAGACGGGGGACTTGGTCATGATGCCCGCCACAGGCAGCAGCCCGCAGGCGGGGTCGCTCTGGTAGGCGCGGGCAAAATCGCCGTGGGTGAAGATGCCCGCCATGGTGCCGTCCTCGTGCACGAGCACGCAGGCGCCGGCGCGCGCCGCCGTCATGGCGATGATGCAGTCCATGATCGTGGCGGTCTCGGGCAGCTTGGCAAACTCCTTGCGCATGATGTCCGAGATGCGCAGCAGCAGCGACTTGCCCAGCGAACCGCCGGGGTGGCTGCGGGCGAAATCCTCGCGGGTGAAGTGGCGCGCCTCCAGCAGCGAGACCGCCAGCGCATCGCCCATCACCAGCATGGCGGTGGAGGAGGACGTGGGCGCCAGATTGAGCGGATCGGCCTCGCGCTCGCAGGCCGTCTCCAGCACGATGTCCGCCAGCTCGGCCAGCGTGGACTGCGCCTTGCCCGTCATGGCGATGATGCTCATGTCGAAGCGCTTGAGGAAGGGCATGAGGGTGAGCAGCTCGCTCGTCTCGCCCGAGTAGGACATGGTGATGCAGCAGTCCCCGTCCTGCACGATGCCCAAATCGCCGTGCATGGCGTTCATGGTGTCCAGCACGACGGAGGGAGCCCCGGTCGAGGTGAGGGTGGCGGCAATCTTGTTGCCGATCAGCGCGCTCTTGCCCACGCCGACAACGATGATTTTGTGCCCGCTCTCGATGGACTGCCGCATGGCGTCCACGGCGGCGTTGAACTCACTGCCCAGCCGCGCGCCGATGGCGGCAACAGCTGCAATTTCATCATCAAAAACCTTCTTTCCGCGAATGGTGTGGTCAATCATGGGAGAACAAATGGTTGCTGTGGGTAGCATCCTACCATATAGGCAGCTCCCGTATCAATAAAAATCGGCCCCGTGCTCAACTTTTCGGCACCCGTCGGTAGCGGACGAACGCGCCGTCGCGCAGGTCGACACAGTAGGGGGTGGCGTGCCGGAACCAGGCGCCTGTGTTGCAGATGAGGCGCTTGCCGTAGCGCCGGCAGAAGCCGCGGTGCACATGGCCGAAGATGAGTACCTGTGTTTGCGGGAAGAAGCGGCGCGCAAAGCGCTCGGCCAGGCGGCCGCAGAGCAGCCAGCAGAGGACGATGCTCAGCGGGCGCTGCGGCGGCCAAAAACAGTGCAGCAGACCGCGCAGCAGCGGGTTGCGGATGCCCTCGCGGCGCATGATGGGGGGCGTGAGCAGGCTCATGGCGCGCGCCAGCTCCAGCCGGGAGCGCAGGTCGTGATCACAGTCGGGGAAGCGGGCGATGAGCGCGCGGCAGGCCGCCTTGTTGTTCAGGTATTCCCAACTCCACGGTGCCACGACCTTGAAGAGACAGTGCCCGTGCATGACGGTGACGCGCCCGCCCCACAGCCGCGCCACCATGGGCTCCGTCTCGGGGTCGTGGTTGCCCGCCAGCTCGACCAGTTGCACCCCCTTGCGGCGGCAGAGTTCGCGCAGCTCGCCGCGCAGCTTCTGCCCGCGCTCGCGCCAGGCGCAGACGCGCCCCTCCGCCACATCGCCGGCCACAATCAGCAGGTGGAGCCCCTCCAGCAGGGGCTCCAAACGCGACCGGTCGCCCAGCTCGCAGCGCTCGTGCCCCAGATGCAGGTCGGAAATGACGCGCACCAAGGTACCCGGCGGGGGGTCGATGTCCAGAATCAGGGGCATGGCAGCGAGCGTTGGCGCACCGCCTCGTAGAGGCAAACCCCCGTAGCGACGGAGACATTGAGGCAGGGCACACTGCCCGCCATGGGGATGCGCACGAGAAAATCGCAGTTCTCCTCGGTCAGGCGGCGCATGCCGTCGCCCTCGGCGCCCATGACGAGGGCGATGCCGCCGCGGAAGTCGATGTCGTAGAGCGAGCGGTCGCCGTGGTCGGAGGTGCCGACAAACCACAGTCCCGCCTCCTTCATGCTCTTCATGCAGCGCGCGAGGTTGGTCACTTGGATGAAGGGGACTTTTTCCGCCGCGCCGACGGAGACGCGCAGCACGGTCTCGGTGATGGAGGCCGATTTGTCCTTGGGGGCGATGACGGCGGCGACGCCCGCGCCGTCGGCCGTGCGCAGGATGGCGCCGAGGTTGTGCGGGTCCTGGATGCAGTCGAGCACGAGGTAGAGCCCCTGCGGCTGCTCAGCGAGGATGTCGGCCAGCGTGCCCTCATCGCCGGCGCGCACGACGCTGCGCGCGGGGGTTCTGGCAGCTTTGTCGAAGCGGGCTTCGCTCGGGGCGGTGTGCTTGTTGGGGCGGGCGGTGCGGTCGTGGGGTTTCATGCGTCGGGGCGGGTAAGGAGGTCGAGGGCGGCGCCGGCGGCCATGAAGCCGAAGCTGCCGGTGATGTGGGTGGCGGAGCCGAAGCCGTTGGCGCAGCCGATGCCGCCGCGTTGGTGCGGCTCGCGCTCGCAGCTCACGCTGCCGTCGCACTTGGGAAAGCGCGGGCGCTCGGGGCTGTAGACACAGGGGATGCCGATGTCGGGGCAGCGGTCGTAGAGCGGCAGTCCGTAGTCGCGCCGCAGTTGCTTGCGCAGCTGCGCCAGCAGGTTGTCGCCGCAGGTGCGCGCCAGGTCGGCAATGCGGATGCGCCCGGCATCCGTGCGCCCGCCCGCGCCGCCGCAGGTGACGATGGGCAGCCCGCGGCGGTGGCACTCCGCCAGCAGGTGCGCCTTGGGGCGCATGGCATCGATGGCGTCCACCACCACATCGGGCTGCGTGTCGAACAGGCGCTCGGGGTGCTTGTCGGTGTAGAAAGCGCAGAGGGGGACGAGCTCTAGCGCGGGGTTGATGCGCTGCAGGCGCTCCGCCATCGCCTCGACCTTGAGCCGCCCGTAGTTGCCCTCCAGGGCGGGCAGCTGGCGGTTGGTGTTGGTGATGCAGAGGTCATCCATGTCCATGAGGATGAGGGTGCCGACTCCGCTGCGGGCGAGCGCCTCCGCCGCCCAGGAGCCCACGCCGCCCAGCCCCACCACCGCGGCGCGCGCGCGGGTGAGCCGCTCGGCGGCGGGGACGCCGTACAGGCGGGCGATGCCGCCGAATCGCTGGGAATCGAGGCTCATGCGCAGTCGTAGCAGAGGAAGAGGCGGCAGAGGGCGGTGGCGCGCATCCCCTCCGTGTCGATGAGGCAGCCGCAGACCTGCGCCGGGAAGCCCGCCACGGGGTACTTGCAGGGCAGGGCGGAGATACAGCCCTGCAACACGGCTTCGCGCTCGCGCCCGATGACGCCGTCTAGGCTGCCGCACATGCCCGCATCGCATTGGAACGCCGTGCCGCCCGGCAGGATGCGGCTGTCGGCGGTGGGCACATGGGTGTGGGTGCCGATGACGGCGGACACCGCGCCGTCCAGCCGCCAGCCCATCGCCACCTTCTCGCTGCTGGCTTCGCCGTGCATGTCGGTCAGGATGGCCTCCGCGCCCGCGTCGCGCAGGCGCTGCGCCTCCTCAAAGCCCGTGGTGAAGGGGTTGTCGAGCCCGGGGCGCATGAAGGTGCGCCCGCAGAGGCAGAGCACGCCGAGGCGACCGCCGGGGGTGTCGATCAGGCAGCTGCCGCGCCCGGGGGTGCCGATCTGGTGGTTGTGCGGGCGCAGCACGCGCGCGGCGTCGGGGCTGTCCAGCCAGTTGAAGAGCTCGCGCTGGTCCCAGGCGTGGTCGCCCAGGGTGATGACATCGACCCCGCTGCGGAAGAGCTCCTCACAGAGTTTCGGGGTGATGCCGCGCCCCCCGGCGGCGTTCTCGCCGTTGGCGATGACGGCATCAGGCGCGTAGTCGCGGCGCAGTTCGGGCAGGGCGCGGGCCAGCGCCGCCCGCCCCGTGTCGCCCACCACATCGCCGAGGAAGATGAGCCTCATCGCGTGATACTCGGGGCGCAGGGCACCACGGTGACGGGAATCTTGGCGGCGCGCATCAGCTGCTCGGCGGTGTTGCCCAGCAGGATGCTGGTCAGCAGGCTGTGGTGGCGGTTGCCGATGACGAGCATATCCACATGATGCCGCTCGCAGAACGCGTGCACACACTCCACGATGTCGTCCGCCTGCTCGGCCTTGCCGTAGATGGGGATGCTCACGCGCTTGCGGATGTCCTCCGCCAGCTTCTTGGCGCGCGCATCGGCCGCGGCGAGCAACTGGCGCCCGGCGCATTCCTCATCCGTGTTTTGCAGCATGCCGTCGGGCAGGTAGAAGCCGATGTCCGCCGCCGTCAGCACCCCGGCAGCGTTGAGCGCGCAGGGCTCCACCACATGCAGCAGGTACATCTTGCCGCCGCACTGGCGCACCATGTTGGCGGCAAAATCCAACACGGGCATGCCCTCTTCGGAAAAATCGGTTGCAGCGAGTATTCTGACCATGAACATAGGATAGCAGCTCGCGCGTTGTGTTAAAAGTTTTTTCTCCCCGCCCGTGTTCTTTTCTTGCCGCCGCGCGCGCTTTCGGGTATAAGGTAGACCATGTCCGCGAAGCGTTTTATCCTCAACGAAACCAGTTACCACGGTCACGGAGCCATCGCCGCCATTGTCGGCGAGGCGCAGAGCCGTGGCTTCCGCAAGGCTCTCATCGTCACCTGCGCCGATTTGGTGCAGTTCGGCGTGGTGGGCAAGGTGACGGCTCTGCTCGATGCCGCCGGTCTGCCCTACGAGATCTACGACAAGGTGCTACCCAACCCCACGGTCGCCATTGTGCAGGGCGGTGTGGAGGCTTTCAAGGCAGCGGGGGCTGACTACATGATTGCCATCGGCGGCGGCTCGCCGCAGGACACGGCCAAGGGCATCGGCATCATCATCAACAACCCCGAGTTTGCCGATGTCGTGTCGCTGGAGGGGCTCTCGCCCACCAAGAACAAGAGCGTGCCCGTCATCGCCGTGGCGACCACCGCCGGCACTGCCGCCGAGACCACCATCAACTACGTGGTGACGGATGAGGCGAAGCGCCGCAAGTTCGTCTGCGTCGACCCGCACGACATCCCCGTGGTGGCGGTGGTCGACCCCGATATGATGAGCAGCATGCCCCGCGGGCTGACCGCCGCCACGGGCATGGACGCGCTGACGCACGCCATCGAGGGCTACACCACCCTCGCCGCTTGGGAGCTTGCCGACACCCTCAACCTCAAGGCGGTGGAAATCATCGCCCGCAGCCTGCGCAAGGCGGTGGAGAACGATCCCGAGGGGCGCGCCGACATGGCGCTGGGGCAGTACATGACGGGCATGGCTTTCTCCAACGTGGGCCTGGGCGTGGTGCACGGCATGGCGCACCCGCTGAGCGCGTTCTACGGCACGCCGCACGGGGTGGCTAACGCTGTGCTGCTGCCCTACGTCATGGAGTACAACGCCGACTACACGGGCGACAAGTTCCGCGAGATTGCCCGCGTGATGGGCGTGCCCGGGGTGGATGCCATGAGCCCCGCCGAGTTCCGCAAGGCGGCGATTGACGCCGTGGTGCAGCTCTCCAAAGATGTGAAGATTCCGCAGACGCTGCGCGAAATCGGCGTGCTGGAGAGCGATTTGGAGGCGCTGACGGATGCGGCGATGGCGGATGTGTGCACGGGTGGCAACCCCCGCCCCTGCAAGCGCGAGGAAATCCTCGCCGTCTATCAGAAAGCCTTCGGTTAAGGATCAAAAGCAACCGCGCCTGCCCCGTTCGCGGGGCAGGCGCGGTCTATTTTCAGAGTGAACGATGAAACTGTCTGATACGGATTTATCTCGGGAGTGGCGCGCGGCGGTGGAGGAGGAGCTGCTGCGCGGCGAGCAGTTCCGCTGGTGCACGCGCCCCATTCCCTGCTGTTTGACGAGCAGCAGCATTTCGCAGATGCTGTTCGGGATTCCGTGGACGGCTATCACAGCCTTGGTGAGCGGGGGATTTGCCATGGAGATGTTCTCGGGGAAGGTGGCGCTCTCCATGTGCATTTTTTCGGTCTTCTTTTTTATTCCCTTTTGGTGTATTGCGGTGTACATGCTCTCGGCTCCCCTCCGCATGCGCCGGAGCTTGGAGCGCACCCTGTATGTGGTGACGGATCGGCGGGCGCTGGTGATGGCGCCGGGGTGGTTTGGGAGGCGCCGTACGGAGGTGTACCCGCTGGAGCCGGATATGGTCATGAAGGTTCGCCGCAAGAGCGATGGCAGCGGCGATTTGGTGTTCGAGACGGACGACTACCGGGGTCAAGGGCGCAGCATCGAGCGTGGTTTCCTTTCCGTGCCCCGCGTGCGGGAGGCCGAGGAACGCCTCGCCGCCTGCATCGAAGCCCGCAAATCTTCGGCTGGCTGAGCATTTCGCCGGGGCGCCGGAATGCTGACGAGCCGCGTTCGCTTCCGAACGGCGGGGTGTTGCGGCCCTGGGGATTTCGCGGCGGCAGAATGCTGACGAGCCGCGTTCGTTTCCGAACGCGGCTCACTGTTGGTCAAATGCTTTTCGGGCGTTTTACAGCTCGGAGGCAGCAGCCTGATCCAAGAAGTACTTGGCATCGGGGTGCTTCTGCAGGAAGGAGGCAGCCACATCTGCCGTCACGGGGCCTTCGATAGCCTTCTTGACGATGCTGGCCTTCTTCTCGCCCCAAGCCATGAGGCGCACCTTCTTGGCGCCCATGATGGTGGCCACACCCATGGTGATGGCGGTCTTGGGCACGTTGTCGAAGCCGCCGAACGCGGGGGCGGCATCCGTCTTGGTCAGGTCGTCGAGCGTCACCTGACGGGTGATGGTGGTGTCGTCCGAGCCGGGCTCGTTGAAGCCGATGTGGCCCGTGCGACCGATGCCGAGAATCTGGAGGTCGAGACCGCCGCAAGCCTTGATCTTGTCCTCGTAAGCCTGGCAGTGGGCGGGAATCTCCTCGGGGCTGAGGGTGCCGCAGGGCAGGTTGATGTTCTCGGCGGGGATGTCGATGTGGTTGAACAGGTTGGTGTGCATGAAGTACCAGTAGGACTCCACATGCTCGTGCGGCAGACCGGTGTACTCATCCAGGTTGAAGGTGGTCACGTTCTTGAACGAGAGCCCCTCTTCCTTGTGCAGGCGGATCAGCTCTGCGTAGAAAGGCAGGGGGGTGGCACCCGTGGCGAGACCCAGCACCACAGACTTGCCCTCGGCGGCGCGGCTGCGGATGAGTTCGGCAACTTCAGCGGCGAGCTTCTTAGCAGCTTCCTCCTTGGTAGCAAAAACTTCGTATGTCATAGCGGAATCTATTTTAGCCTCCCGGCGCGGGAATTCAACCCCGAAGTGCTGTTCTGCCCGAAAAAAAAGGGGGCATGCGGCGCAGGAGCCGAGGCGGCGCGTTTGCCGGCGGGCAGCATTTTGGGCTCGCTTAGAGTCTGCGTGTGTGCTATCATCGGCGCATGAGTTACGCGCATGCGGTGATTACGGGAGCTTCCTCGGGGTTCGGGGCGGCGTTTGCGCGTCATCTGGCGGGGCGCTGCGGGCACTTGGTGCTGGTGGCGCGCCGTGCGGCGGCGCTGGAGGCGCTGGCTGCCGAGCTGCGCGCGGCGCATCCGGCGCTGCGGGTGACGGTGCGCCCCGGCGATTTGGCGGATGAGTCCGCGCGCCGCGCGCTGGGGGCGGAGCTGGCGGCGCTGCCCGCGGGCTCGCTGCTCCTGATCAACAATGCGGGCTTGGGGGACTACGGTGCCTTTGACTCCTCGCGCCCCGAGCGCAACCGCGAGCTGTTGCAGGTCAATGTCTGCGCCCCCGTGGAGCTGACGCGCGCGCTGCTGCCGCGCCTGACGGAGCAGGGGGGCGCGGTGGTGAACATCGCCAGTTTGGCGGCGGATCTGTTCATCCCCGACTTTGCGCTCTACGCGGCGAGCAAGGCTTTCGTGGCCTCGTGGAGCGAGGCGCTGCGGCTCGAGCTGCGCGAGGCCGGGGTGCGCGTGCTGACGGTGTGCCCGGGACCGGTGCACACGGGTTTTGGCGATGTCGCGCGCCGCAGCGGCACCGCGGGGGGTGAATATCCCCTCAAAGAGTGGTTTTACACGCCGATTGAGACGGTGGTGGCGGGCTCGCTGGCGGCGCTGGAGCGCGGCAGCGCCCGCTTTTACCCCGCGCGGCGCGTGCGGGCGGCGGCGTGGCTGCTGCGCAACCTGCCGCTGGGGCTGCTGCGCGCTGTGATGGGGCGGCGCCCCCGACGCAACCGGGAGGTGGGAGCATGAACAAGCGGCGTCACATCGGTCGGGGCTCTTGGTTCCGCATCTGTTTTCTGCTCTTGCTCGCCTTGGGCATCGGCTCGCTGTACACCCCTTACCCCGTCGAGCTGGTCAAGGCGCTTCGCGGCGCCCCTGCCAAGCCCACCATTGTGCGCGAAATCAAGGAGGTGAAGGTGCCGGTAGAGGTTCCTGCGTCACCGGCGGAACCGCCCGTCAAGGTGGTGCCCGCGTGGCAGCCCGAGAGCCACTTTGCCATGCCGACCATCGAGCTGCCGCCTTTCCCGCCCGCCCTGCCCGAGCGGGTGGAGACGGGGCGCTTCGAGCACATCAACAGCATTGCCCCCGGACTCAATCTGCACAGTGCGGTCGTGTTCCGCCCCGGCAGCACGGCGGCGGCCGACCGCAAGCTCAAGGAGGCGTACATGGTGAAGCTGGAGCTGCAGTTGCTGCAGCCCCACGCGGCGAACGGCGAGGAGCTGCGCGCGCTCAACCCCGAGTTGCCGAAGGTGCTGGCTGCTTACGATGAGCTGATGCGCGGGGCGCAGGTCTCCCCCTGGTATGCAGCGCTCTACCGCCACAAGCAGAACCGCATCCGCAAGACGGCGGCAACCTTGGACAAGCTGCTGGATCGACACAATTTCTACGACACGGACACCATCTTGCAGATCGAGGCGCCCGGCAGCGGTCGGCGCCTGCTCTGGTTGCAGGCGGATATGGATGTGGTGTCCGACGGGTCGGACGGCGATCGCCTGCCCACGATGCCCGAGAAGGTGCTCAAGAGCGATTACTACCAGCCGACCACCTCCTACCGCTGGAAGAAACTCGGCAAGACGCCCAACCCCCTGTTGGAGGTGTGGACGGCGCGCTTGGAGAAGCTTAAGAAGGACAAGTCGGCCTCCAGGGAGGCCATCGAGCGCGCGCGCGCCACGGTGTTCGACCTCAAGAATTGCAGCTTCCTGCTGGCGGAGTATGACCCCTTCATCGTGATCCCGCTGACCTTCAAGGAGGGCAAGGACGACCGTTTCCGCCCGCAGCCGGGGGATTATGCCGCCGTGGTGGTGGGGAATGTGGTCTACCCCGCGATTGTGGGGGATTACGGCCCGAACTACAAGACGGGCGAGGCGTCGCTGCGCCTGGCCAAGCTGGTGAACGAACGCGCGACATCGCTGGCGCGTCCCGTGTCGGATCTCGCGGTGTCCTACCTGATTTTCCCGGGCTCCAAGGAGCCGACGGACGGGCCGATTGATTACCCCCGGCTCAACAGCCGCTGCCGCGAGCTGCTGCAGGAGCTCGGCGGCTTGGGCGAGGGGGCGGAGTTCCGCGAGGTGCAGGATGTGCTCGCACCGCCGCCTGCCGGAGCAGGCAGCGGCGCGGGTTCGTGAGCGCTCAGCTCTTGCGCTCGCAGCTCGCGGGTTTGGTGCCGCAGCTGCTCGCCGGTTTGTCGCCGCAGCTCGCGGGCTTGGTGCCGCAGCTGCTCGTCTCGCCCTTGTGGCAGTGGTGCCAGCTGATGTGCTTGGCGATGCCCGGGGCCAGCGCTCCCGCCAGCGGGCAGTGCGCCACCGCCTCCTCCAGCTTCTTCTGCGTTTCGGCGCAGATGCCTTCGGGCAGGTGGATGCAGCAGTGCAGGGCGGTGAGCTTGCCGTTGACCTCCTCCGCAGCCGCCTCGATGCGGATGCCCTTGGTGTCAAACTTGTGCTGGCGCCCGTGGTAGGCCATCATGCTGAGCATGCAGGAGGCGACACTCGCCGCCAGCAGCTCGGGTGGCGTGGGGAACTCCCCTTTGCCGCCGTGCGCGGTGGCGGTGTCGGTGGAGATGGTGGCTTGGGAGGACGCGAAGCTGGTTTCGCAGCGCCCCTCCCCCGTGTGGGTGGTGTTTGATGTGTACTTCATAGACCCCCATGCTAGCGCGTGCAGCCCGCCCCCGTCAATCTAGCGCGGAAACAGCTGCGGGGCTTTACGCTTGCGGCGGCGGGGGGGACTGTGCTATGCTCTCCGCATGAAGATTGCCATTTTGGGAGCCGGCGCCCTCGGCTGCTACTACGGGGCTCGCTTGGCGGAGGCGGGGCACGAGGTGTCGTTCATCGGGCGCTCGACCTATGAGCCCATGCGGGCGCAGGGGCTGCGCGTGGAGAGCCCGGAGGGCGATGTGCACCTGCCGCAGGTGCGCGCGTTCCGCCATGCGCGCGACTGCGGCGAGGTCGATCTCGTGTTCGTCTGCTGGAAAACAACCTGCAATGAGCTCCTGCCGGAGGCACTGCCGCCCCTGCTGGGGGCGGAGACCGAGGTGGTCAGCCTGCAGAACGGCATGGGCAATGCCGAGCAGATTGCCCGCCTGATGCCCGCCGAACGCGTGTTCATCGGCCTGTGCTTCGTGTGTTGCATGATGGATGAGCCCGGCGTGGTGCGCCACTTGGCGGACGGCAACATCCGCTTTGCGCCGCTGGCGGCTACGGCAGCGGGCGAGCTGCGGGCGCAGCGGCTTGCGGAGCTGCTGACGGCGGCGCGCGTGCCCTCCACCGCCCACCGCCACCCCGAGGAAATCCAGTGGACGAAACTGACGTGGAACATCCCCTTCAACGGGCTGTGTCTGGCGCACGGCGGCATCGATGTGCAGCAGCTCTTTGCCCTGCCGGGCGAGGGCGCGCGCGCCCGCGCCGTGATGGAGGAGGTCTGCGCCGCCGCTGCGGCGCGCGGTTTTGCGCTGCCGCGCGATGTGGTCGACTGGCAGATGGATCGCACGGCGAAGATGGGCCCCTTCGTGCCCAGCAGCGCGGTGGACTTCCTGCGCGGGCGCCCCGTGGAGTATCAGGCCATTTGGGGCGAGCCGCTGGCGCGGGCGCAGGCAGCGGGGGTGGCCGTCCCCGAGTTTGAGCGTTTGGCGCGCGATATTCGCCGCCGTTTGGGCATGGAGGCATGAGCTCGCGGGTGCTCAGAGGGGGGGGAATGCGGGCGTCCGGCGCGCGAGTGCTGCGACAGGGCGGGCTGTGGGTGGCGGCCGGCGCGCTGTTGCTGGCGGGCGGGGCGCTGCTGAGCATCCCCTCGGCGGCGCTGCACGGGCGCGAGATGGCGGGTGGCCTGCACCCGCCCGCCCCCACGGTTCGCCGCGGCGATGTGTTGGGGCAGCAGCTGGCGCTGTTTTCGCTGGGCGGGCTGCGCAGTTTGGCGGCGGAGCTGCTGGCTCTGGATGCCACGACGGCGTGGCTGGAGCAGGACTGGCCGCGCGCCCGCGAGCGCTGGCAGCAGATCTGCACTCTCTGCCCGCAGCGCGTGAACTACCGCATTCGCGCCGCGCGCGACATGGCGAAGAACGCCGTGGCGCACACCCGCGAACGCCGCGACCTGGAGCCCCGGCAGCAGGCAATGCTGGAGGCGGAATACATGGCTGATGCCGAGCGCTTCCTGCGCGAGGGTACGGAGGACAACCCCGGCAGCCGCCTGCTCTGGCTGGAGCTCGGCTCCTACTACGATGATTTGGCGCGCCGTCCGCGCTTTGCCGCCGCCGCCGAGGCCTACCGCCGCGCGCTGGACTGCGGCGCGGACCCCATGTACGAGCGCTGGGTTTTCTACAACCTCTGCCGCATCCGCGGGCACGAGGCGGAGGCCTACGCCCTCGGTCGGCGGCTCTGGGCGAGCGGACGCCACCGCACCCCCTCGATGCAGTGCCTGCTCTTTGTGCTGCAACACAAGCTGGCCCTGCCCGAGAGCGAGTGCCTGAGCATCGCGGAGCTTTTCGGCACCCGCGCCAAGGCGCTGAAGGCGCTGCGCCGCTTTGCGCACAACACCCTGCGCTTCCCCGTCACGGGGATTCGCGAATTTCTCGCGCGGGCGGGCGAGGCGCCCGAATAACGCCGGTGTGCCGAGCTTGGGCTTGAACTGCGCGGGCAATGTGGTAGAATGCTGACCATGAGCGTGCGCGCGTGGCTGGTCGGTGTGTTTGTGTCTTTGGGGCTGTTGTCCTGTGAAAAGCAGGAGGCGCCGCTGCCCTGCGTCGGCAACGAGGCGCAGCAACCGCTCTCGCAGCAGTGCGCGGCCTGCCATCAGAAGGAGTACCGCGCGTGGCTGGAGAGCGACCACGCATACGCCGCCCGTCCGCCGGAGGAGATGCCCGCCGAGGCCTTTGCCGGGCAGGAAATCGAGGCGCACGGGCAGCGCCTGCGCATGGAGCGCGGCGAGAAGGGCGAATGGCTGGTGCGCGAGCTCGGCTCGGGCAAGGCGCGCCCCGTGCGCGTGGTCATCGGTCGCCGACCGCTGCTGCAGGTGGCGGTGGAGGGCGAGCGCGGCGCCTGGCAGGTGTGCAGCGCGGCGTGGGATGTCGAGCGGGGCGAGTGGTTCGATGTGTTTTTGGAGGATGAGCGCATGCAGGCCGAGGGCACGGCCGAGCGCCGCCCCGGCGAGTGGGGGCACT
>JBJEVL010000067.1:0-3532 GCA_051884335.1 Akkermansia sp.
CAAGGGCAGGCACAACGCGTGTAGCACCCCACAGGGGCGCATTCTGTTTCTGTTTCATTAGGTTCGGCCATGGGTTGGGGGTGGTGGATCGCCACCCCGCGTTCCGGCAAGCCCCCATGGCTGGCATTCCGACTCGGCGCTGCTTGCGGCGCGCCACACGGTTGCGGCACAGCGGCGGATTCTCACCGCCTTCCCCATCTATTTCCTGCGGCATCCCGCCGCCTCCCGGGGGCTCTGGCACGCACAGCGGACGCGCGTGCCTCGCCGCCATCCTAACGAGCGAGCCCCTGAGAGTCAAGCGCGAAGTGGGTTTTTCGCCGCAGTCATCGGTGTTTTGCCCTTGTCAGGCGGGGAGAATGGTGCTAGAGTCGAGCCGCCATGAACCACGAAAGCCCCTCGCGCGCGTGGGTGGATGTCGACCTGGAAGCCATCGCCCACAACCTGGATATTGCCCGCCAGGCGCTGCCCGACACCGCGCTCATGCCCGTCATCAAGGCCGGGGCCTACGGTCACGGGCTCGAACCCGTGGCGCGGCGGCTGGACAACGACGGCATCACCTTCTTCGGCGTCGCCAACGCGGGCGAAGCCCGCCGCCTGAGCCGCGCGGGCGTGCGCACCAAACCCTTCATCCTCGGCCCCAGCTTCCCCGACGAGCGCGAGGAAATCGTGCTCAACAACTGGTGCTGCACCCTCTCCACCCTCGACGAAGCCGAGCACTTTGAGCAACTCGCCGCCCTCTACGACAAAACCTTCGTCTGCCACCTCGCCGTCGACACCGGCATGGGGCGCGAGGGCTTCCTGCCCGGCGAGCTGGGCAGCATCATCGAGCCGCTGCGCCGCATGCAGCACCTGCGCATCGACGGGCTCATGAGCCACTTCCCCGCCGCCGACGAAGATGTGCCCTACACCCAGCGCGAAATCGAACTCTTCACCGACTGCGTGAAACTGCTCAGCCCGCATTTCCGCCTGCGCTACCGCCACATCGCCGCCAGCGCCGGCGAGCTGGGCTACGAAATCCCCGCCGCCAACCTCGCGCGCCCCGGGCTGCTGCTCTACGGTATTGCCCCCATGGCCTCCATCTACGACGGCGTCCTGCGCCCCACGCTGCGTCTCTCCGCGCGCGTCTCCCTCGTGCGCGAGCTGCCCGCCGGGCACGGCGTCGCCTACGGGCGCACCTACATCACCACCCGCCCTACCCGCGTCGCCACCATCGGCATCGGCTACGCCGACGGCTGGAGCCGCCGCCTCTCCGGCAGCGGCGCGCGCGTCTGCATCGGCGGCAAACTCTGCCCCATGCTCGGGCGCGTCACCATGGACCAGATCATGGTCGACGTCAGCGACGCCCCCGACGTGCGCCCCGGCGACACCGTCGAACTCATCGGCGAGCACATCCCCGCCACCGAAGTAGCCGAACGCGCCGGCACCATCGTCTGGGAAATTTTTACCGGACTCGGCCCCCGGCTGCCGCGCATCTACCATTGAGCGCAGGCGGAGCAGGAGGATGCCTCAGCCCCGCGCCCGGCGCTGAGCGGCGGGGCAGGGCGCGCCGAACGCAACGGACTCACACCTGCCGCCGCGCCCGGCGCAAGCCGCAGAGCATGCGGCGGGGCAGGCAAGCAGCGCTCCGCGCCGGGCTCACACCTGCCGCCGCGTCCAGCGCAAGCCGTAAAGCATGCGGCGCAGGATGACGAACTGCACCGCCATGTCCACCGTAAACAGCAGCCAAATTCCCACCAGCGTCATCGACTCCGGCGCGCAGCACTGCCACAGCAGCAGCCCACCCACGCGGATGAGCCCCATCGAGCCGAACGACACCCACATCACCCGCAGCGTATCCCCCGCGCCGCGCAGGCACATCTTGATGGACAACATCCCCGCATACAGCGGCTCCGCAATCAAAAACACCTGCACCACCGGCACCGCCGCCGCCAGCAGCGCGGGAGACTCCTTCGCAAACACCGCCACAAACAGCGTCGGGAACAGGAAAAACACCACCCCCATCGCCCCGCACACCCACAGCGTAAAATGCAGGCAGCGGCGCGCCGCCTCCAGCGCCATGCGGATATTGCGCGCCCCGAGGTACTGCCCCACAATCGTCGAGCCCGCAATCCCCAGCGCAAACGCCGTCATGAAGCTGATCGACTCAATGCGGATCGCGATATTGTGCGCCCCCACCGCCGCATCGCCCAAGTGCGAAATCACGCTGATAATGTAGAGCTGAATCACCCAAATCACCACCTGTTCCACCGCCTGCGGCACCCCCACCGACACAATGCGGAACAGCATGAGCGGCTGCGGCAGCAGCGCCCGAGGCGAGAGATGCAGCGGCGGCGCATACGTCAGTCCCCGCTGCTCCGCGAACGCGTCCAAATCCACCCCCGCGCGCTCGCGGCGCAGGCGCAGCGCCCGCCACAGCAGCTGGCCCAGCAAAAACGCACACGCCACCCCCATGCCCCCCAGCATCCCCCACGCCAAGCCGTCAATCCCCATGTCGAACACATCCACCAGCACCACACTCAGCAGCGTGTTGAGACCATCCACACACAGCATCACAAAAAACGGCGTCCGCGTATCCCCCGCACCGCGCAGCGACGCATTCAGCGCAAACACCACCCCGCTGAACACCGCCACCCACGCCGCCGTGCGCATGTACTGCAACGCCACCTCCTGCGCCGCCCCCGTCAGCTCCACCACGCGGCACACCAAAAACGGCGAGCCGAAAAACATCAGCAACGCACTGAGCACCCCCGCCAGCAGCCCCAGCAGCGCCGCCTGATTCGCCGCCGCATTCGCCTCCGCGAAACGTCGCGCCCCCGTCATGCGGCTCACCACCGCCGTCGCCCCCATCCCCACAGCCCCCTGCAACAGAAAGCCCATCCACATCACATAACCCACCACCCCGATACCCGCCGCCAGCGCCGTCGTCTCCTCCGGCGTGCGACCCATGCGCGTCGCCAAAAACAGCGACGTCGACGCGCAGATAAACGCCATCACCTGCTCCAGCAGCGGCCATCCCGCAATCGCGATAATCTGGCGCGGCAGCGACAGCCCCGCCAAGCGGCCACTCAGGCGCCCGCGCGCCATCGCCGCCCGCATCTTACCATCTCTGCCGTCACCGATACTCATCGTTCCCTGTCACATCTGCCGGCGGAGACGGGAAGCACTCCGCCTAACAACAGCATGGTAAGCAGAAACAGGCAACCTGTAAAGCCAAATCTCACCCTTATCGCACGCGCAAGGCGCCTCGAGCGCAACTTTTTTCGCCCGAAATGCAAAAAAAGGCTTGCCAAGTCCTCGAGCCTTGCTATAATTGCCCCGCTTACCGCCCCTCCGGCGGGCAAGCAAGACAAAGCGAACAATCGCGCGGATGTAGCTCAGTGGTAGAGCGCAACCTTGCCAAGGTTGATGTCGTGGGTTCGAGTCCCATCATCCGCTTGACAAAGAGTAACCCCTTAGGCGCCAGCCTGAGGGGTTTTCTGGGTCAACACCAATTTTTGTGGTTTGCGCAAAAAGTTCATCTGTGGCCACATTC
>JBJEVL010000068.1:0-15984 GCA_051884335.1 Akkermansia sp.
GGGGGGGGTGCCGATGGGAAACGCACTCGGGCATCAGGAAATGGGAATCACTTGGATGCGCGTGGTCAGCTCATGCCGCTCGCCGCAGCGCAGCAACAGGTTCTCGGCGGGCACCGCCGTGGTCTCCACCGCGAGGAAGCCGCGCGCCTGCCCGGCGCCCAAATCGCCCATGGAGGCTCCCAGCGGCTCACCGGGGTTCCACACCACGGCGGAGCCGCTGCCGGCGCGGCAGATGCGGATGCTGCGCCCCCAGGCGGGGTCGTGCAGAATCAGCTCGGCGTTCTCGGGCACGGGGTGGTAGATGCGGTCGATATGCCCGGCGGGAATCAGGGGATCCTCGGCGTGGGGCACGGCATCCGTTGCGTACTCGGTGAAGGCGCATTCCTCCAAGCCCGTGAGCGCCACCTGTTCGTAGTCACTCACGGCAAAGTAGCTGTGCATGGCGGCGGAGAAGGGCATGCTGCGCGGCACATCGAGGGTGATGAGGCTCAGCGTGAGTTCCTCGCCGATTTCCATGGCGACCGCGCCGCTGGGCATCAGCTCCTGCGCCGGGGGCAACGCCAGCAGCAGCCGCACCCGACCGTCCTCGCCCTCCTCGCAGCTGCCCACCTGCCACAGGCTCGTGCGCGCGATGCCGTGCGAGGGCAGCGAGGGGTCCTCGCTGTTCTTGCCGAACCAGGGCCAGCAGAGGGGAATCCCCCCGCGCAGCGCCTTGCCCTTGCGGAAAACGGCGTTGGGGCTCATGTAGAGCACGGGGCGCTGCCCGGCGGGTGCCCAGCGCAGCACCTGCGCCCCGTAGAGCGAGACCTCGGCGCTGCACAGCTTGGTTTCAATGCGGATGATGGGGAAATCCTCCCCGTAGGGATACTCGGTGGTGACCATGGCGTTCTGGGCTGATATTAGCAAATGCCGCCCGCGCATGCAAGCGCGCATTGCCCCGCGCGCGCAGAATCCGACCGCGCTCCCCCACCGGCGGGAGTGGGGGCGGGAACGCCGCAGCACCGCAGGCGGGAGCGGCGTGCAACGAGCGGAGGGGGCGGAACACGGCGTGCGGCACAAGAACAAAAAAACCACCATGCACGGCCGGAGCGACCGCGCATGATGGTCTGCAAAACAGCGTGTTGACGGCGCTTAACCGATTTCGGCGCGGCCCGACAGGCGCACCCCTTCCTCCATGGAAAGGACACCCGTGGTGATGTCGCCGGCGACGGCGGCGCGCCCCTTGAGGTGGCAGCGCTCGCTGCGGACATTGCCGTCCACATGGCCGTAGATATGCACCTCGCCCGCGTGGATATCGCCCTTGATGTTGGCCATTTCACCGATGGTCACCTTGCCGGAATCCGACAGGATTTCGCCCTCGATTTTGCCGTCGATGTGCATGTCGTTCTGGAAGCGGATGGAACCGATGATTTCGATTCCCGATGCCAAGACATTCGTGCTGGGAGTACTCATAAAAAAGACAGTTGGTTAAGATGTAGTGCGGCTCACACCGTCATGATTTCCTTCTCCTTGGCGGCGAGCTTCTCGTCCACCGTTTTGACGTACTTGTCCGTCAGTTTCTGCACCTTCTCCTCCAGGCGGCGCACGTCATCCTCGGTGATGATGTTGTCGGCCTTGAGCTTCTTCACGCCATCCATGCCGTGCTTGCGGGCGGCGCGCACGCGCACCTTCGTGTCCTCGCCCTGACTCTTGACATACTTGCAGAGCTCCTTGCGGCGCTCGCCCGAGAGCTCGGGAATCGGCAGGCGCACGGAGCGCGCGTCGATGATGGGGTTGAGGTTGAGCTTGCTCTCGGCAATGGCTTTCTTGATGTCGTTCAGGGTGCCGGGGTCAAAGGGTTGGATGAGGATGGAGCGGGCATCGGGCGTGGAGACCACGGCGAGGCTCTTGAGCTTCATGTTCGTGCCGTAGGAGGCCACATAGATGTCCATGTTGTCCACGAGCGAGGGGGAGGCTTTCCCCGTGCGCACGCCGGCGAGGTCGGTGTCGAGGTGCTCCAGAGCCTCGTCCATGGCGGATTCGACCTCGAGCAAGAGTTCTTCTGCGTCCATTGTTGTGTGATGTGTTAGAAAAATGGGTCAGCTGATGATGGTGCCGATGGTTTCGCCCAGCAGGGCGCGGGTGATGTTGCCGCTGCGGTGCATGTCGAACACCATGATGGGCTTGCGGTTGTCCTTGCACAGCGTGAAGGCGGTCTGATCCATCACCTTGAGGTTGCGGGCGATGCACTCCTCGTAGGAGATGGTGTCGAAGCGGGTGGCGGCGGGGTCGACCTTGGGGTCGGCGGTGTACACGCCGTCCACGCTGGTGGCTTTCATCACCACCTCGGCGTTGATTTCGCAGGCGCGCAGTGCCGCACCCGTGTCGGTACTGAAGAAGGGATTGCCCGTGCCGGCGGCGAACACGACCACATGCCCGGCGCGCAGGTAGGCACGCGCCGTGTTGCGCACATAGGGCTCAGCAACGTTCTTCATCTCGATGGCGCTGAGCACATGGGCGGGCACCCCCGCCTCCTGCACCGCCGAGCAGATGGAAAGCGCGTTCATCACCGTGGCGAGCATGCCCACGTAGTCTGCCGTGGGGCGATCCATGCCGCGCACGCTGGCCTTGGCCCCGCGCCAGATGTTGCCGCCGCCCACCACGATGGCGATTTGCAGCGGCGCCCGGCGCGTCGCCTCCGCAATCTCGTTGGCGATGCGCGCCACAATCTCGGGCGAGATGTTGTCGCGACTGCCGGGAGCGCGAAGAGCCTCCCCGCTCAATTTCAACAAGATACGCGTGTAAACCGGCTTGGTGTCGCTGCTCATATCCGAAAACTGCTCTGCTGTTCCGGCTCAGTCTGCCATGTTCTCCCCCAAAAAGCGAGCCCAAAATGCGTGCTGTCCCAAAAAGCGGAGCTGTTATGACCCGCACCGCGCGGTCGAGCGGTGCGGAGCGGCGCAACATTGTTCCAAAGGATGTTTGACAAGCGGCGGGCTGCGGCTTACAATAGGCGCGTGAGTTCCCCCGATCACCAGGATTCTCCGCGCCCGCACGCTTCCCGGCGGGGAGCCGTCGGCCGCCGCCCGGCGGGCAAACGCCCCCCGTCCCCTGCCCCGCGCGGCTATCAGGGGGGCGAGGCGCCCGAGGGGAGCGAGCACTGGCTGCGCCCTTGGGTGCAGTTGAAGTATTTTACCTACAACCCGGCGGTGTTTCCGCGCATGCTGGGGGCGGTGAGTCCCGATGCCGTTGCGGGCGGGCTGATTCATGTGTACGACAAGAACGGCGAGCTGTTCGGCGGCGGTTTTTGGAACCCGCGCAGCCGCACGCCGCTGCGCATGCTGCGCCACGGCGGCGAGCCGCTGACGGAGGAGGATCTGCGCGAGGCGCTGCGCCGCGCCGTCGCTTGGCGCCGCGAGGATTGCGCGCTCGATGCCGCCACCTCGGCCTACCGGGTGGTGCACGGCGATTCCGACGGGCTGGGCGGGCTGATTGCCGACCGCTACGGCGATGTGCTGAGCCTGGAGGTGAGCTGTTTGGGGGTGTGGCTGCGCCTGCCGGAGTGGCTGCCGCTGCTCCACGAGCTCTGCGGCACCACGCGCCACCACATCAGCGTGGATGAGGGCATTGCGCGCATGGAGGGCATCGACCCCGCGCAGTGCCCCGAGAGCGCCCCCGTGCATCGGGTGCGCATTGCCGAGAACGGGGTGCAGTTCGAGGTGGATTTCGACAAGGGGCACAAGACGGGCTTTTTCTGCGACCAGCGCGACAACCGCGAGCGGCTGGCGCAACTGGTGGCGGGCAAGTCGCTGCTGGATCTCTGCTGCTACTCGGGCGGCTTTTCGATCTACGCCAAGCTCAAGGGGCATGCGGGCGAGGTCACGGCGGTGGATTTGGACGAGAAGGCCATCGAGATGGCCAAGCGCAACGCCAACATCAACGGCTTGCAGGGCGCGCGCCGCATTGATTTCGTGCATGCCGATGCCTTTGTGTACGCGCGCCAGATGGTGCGCAACGGGCGGCAGTTCGATGTGGTGCTGCTCGACCCGCCCAAGTTCGTGCTCGGGCGCGATGAGGAGAAGGAGGAGGGGCTCAAGAAGTACCACGACCTCAACCTGCTGGGCTTGCAGTGCGTGCGGCGCGGCGGGCTCTTCGTCACCTGCTCCTGCAGCGGGCTGCTCGCGCCCGCGGAGTTCGAGAAGGTGGTCATCAAGGCGGCGCAGCGGCTGGGACGCCGCCTGCAAATCCTCGCCATGAGCGGGCCGGGCTGGGACCACCCCTTCCTGTCCACCTACCCCGAGGGGCGCTACCTCAAGGTGCTGTGGGCGCGCGTGCTGGCCTGAGCCCCCGCCCCGAACAAAAGAACAGAATCACCGATGATTGCCCCGGCTCCCGATTCCCCCGCTCTGTAACGACTCTCCCCCAACAGAAAAAATCGGCGATGATTGCCCCGGCTTCCGATTTCCCTGCTCCGCAACGACTCTCCCCCCAACCAAAAAATCACCGATGATTGCCACCCTTGCCATTGCCCTGACCCTCGCGCTGCTGCTGGGCATGCTCGCGCAGCGACTGAAACTTTCCCCGCTGGTCGGCTATTTGGTCGCTGGCATGCTGGCAGCGCAGCCGTGGAGCAGCACCTCCATCGACGAACACATGGTGGCGGAATTCTCGCACATCGGCGTCATCCTCCTGCTCTTCGGCGTGGGCTTGCAGTTCCACTTCAAGGATTTGCTGGCGGTGCAAAAAGTGGCGGTACCGGGCTCGCTGTTCTGCATGACGCTCATCACCACGCTGGGCATGCTGGCCTTCCACCTGTTGGGCATGGGCGAGCACGGCTGGCTCAACGGGCTGATGTACGGCCTGTGCATCTGCGTGAGCTCCACCGTGGTGCTCACGCGCGTGCTGACGGACAACAAGGTGTTCCACACCCCGGCGGGGCACACGGCGCTGGGCTGGTTGGTCTGCGAGGATATTTTCACGATTGTGCTGCTCGTGCTGCTGCCGGCGGTGTTCAGCGGTCAGGCGCTCGCGCCCGCGCTGGGCATGATGGCGCTCAAGCTGGCGCTGCTCATTGCGCTGATGTCGCTGCCGGGACGCACGCTGATTACCAAGACGCTCACCGCCATCTCGCGCAGCGGCAGCGGCGAGCTCTTCACCCTCGCGGTGCTGGTCTGTGCGCTCGGCATCGCCGTCGTTTCCTCCGCCGTGTTCAACGCCAGCATGGAGTTCGGCGCCTTCCTCTCGGGCATGATTGTGGGGCAGAGCCGCTTTGCCAGCCGCGCGGCGAGCGATGCACTGCCCATGCGCGACGCCTTCGCCGTGCTCTTCTTCGTCTCCGTGGGGCTGGGCTTCAAGCCCGCCGGCATGCTGGAGCACTGGCCGCTCGCGCTGGCGACCTTCTTCATCTGCTTCAGCATGAAACCGCTGGGTGCCTGCCTCGTCATGCAGCTGCAGGGCAAGCCCCTGCGTCTCGCAGCCATGGTGGGCGGCTCGCTCTCGCAGATCGGTGAATTTTCCTTCATTCTGGCGACCCTCATCGCGGGCACCTACAAGATGCTGCCTGCCGACGCAGCCAATGTCATCACGGGGGTCGCCATCTGCACCATCGTGCTCAACGCCGCGCTCTACCGCTTTGTGCCGGGCATCATCAACCACCTGGAGGAGCGCGGCATCGGCCAGCGCCCGGTGGAGGGCAGCGTGCCGCCGCCCGATGAGCTGCGCGACCGCATCATTCTCGTGGGCTACGGCCCCACGGGCGAGCTGCTCGGCACCCACCTGCGCCGCTTCAACATCGATGTGGTGGTCATCGAGATGAACATCGACACCGTGAACCGCCTGGCCAAGGCGGGCATCCACGCCCTGCTCGGCGATGCGCGCCGCCGCGCCATCCTGAGCGCAGCGGGCGTGGAAAAGGCCGTGGGCATCATCATCACCTCGTCGGCGGCACCCGCCCTGCAAATCTCCGAGGCGGCCAAGGCGCTCAACCCCGACATCTATGTGATGGCGCACACGACCTACATCCGCAACGCCGTGGAGCTGCGGCGCACGGGGGTGCAGGAGGTGTACTCCGGCGAGGCCGAGGTGGCCTTTGCCATGCTGTCGCGCGTGCTGCGCGTGCACGGCGCCACCGAGGAACAGGTGAACCTCACGCGCCAAGGCGCCCGCCGCCAGTTCTTCGGCGAGCTCAAGGCGCAGGCCACCGCCCCCGCCGTCGGGGGGCAGCCGAAGCCCGCCCCCGCGCCCTGAATGCGCGCGAAAAAGGCTTGAACGCGCGCGCGCAGGGCGCTACAATTCCTCAACCGCGATGGCCGATTCCGCCCGCATCAGCCCCATGATGGACCAGTACCTGCGCATGAAGCAGACACTGCCGGGGGATGTGTGGCTCTTCTTCCGCATCGGCGATTTTTACGAGATGTTTTTCGAGGATGCGGTGGAGTGCTCCGCCGCGCTGGGGCTCACGCTCACCAAGCGCCAGAGCATCCCCATGTGCGGGGTGCCTTTCCACGCGGCGGAGGGCTACATCGGCCAGATTGTCAAGCTCGGCAAGCGCGTCGCCATTGCCGACCAGATGACGGTGCCCGTGCCGGGCAAGCTGGTGGAGCGCGAAATCACCCGCATCGTCTCGGCGGGCACGCTGGCCGATCTCTCGCTGCTGGATGAGCATGTGCACAACTACATCGCCGCCTGCTACAAGCACAAGAATCGCTGGGGGCTGGCCTGCGCCGACCACACCACGGGCGAGTTCAGCGTGGCGGATTACGAAGATGCCGCCGCCATGGCCGACGAGCTGGGGCGGCTCCACCCCAGCGAGCTGCTCATCAGCGACGAGCAGCGCGAGCTCTTCGAGCCGCTGCGCCTGCCCGTCACCCAGTACTACGATGCCTACACCTTCCTGCCCGCCGTGGCGCGCAGCTTCCTGACCACCCATTTTCGCGTGCATTCGCTGGAGGGCTTCGGCTGCGCGCATCTGGAGGCGTCCATCGGCGCGGCGGCGGCCATCCTGCACTACCTCAAGCACCAGCTGCGCCGCCAGACCGACCACCTGCGCAAGCTGAGCCTGCGCCGCACCGACAACACCGTGCTCATCGACGCCGCCAGCCGCCGCAACCTCGACCTGACGGAGGCGCGCGGCGGCGCGCGCAACACGCTGCTGGGCACGCTGGATCGCAGCTCCACCCCCATGGGCTCGCGCCGCCTGCGCGACTGGATTCTGCACCCGCTGACCGAGCTCGACGAGCTGAAGCGGCGGCAGGATGTCATCGCGGGCTTTTTGGCCGAGCCCTTCCTCATGAGCAAGCTGCGCACGGCGCTCAAGGGCGTGCGCGACACGGAGCGGCTCGTCTCGCGCCTGTCGCAGGGGGCGGGCAATGCGCGCGATTTGCTGGCGCTGGGGCTCTCCCTCGCGCAGGTGCCCGACATCGCGACCGATCTGCACGCGCTGGAGCTGCAGCACCCCGTCTTTTTCCCCCTGCGGGAGCGCATGGGCGATTTTGCCGAGCTGACCGAGCTGCTGACCCGCGCCGTGGTCGATGAACCGCCGGTCACCATCAAGGAGGGCGGCATGATCCGCGATGGCTACGACGCCGAGCTGGACGAGCTGCGCGCGGCCTCGCGCGACGGCAAGAACTGGCTGGCCGAGCTCGAAGCCCGCGAGCGCCGCGCCACGGGCATCGAGTCGCTGAAAATCCGCTACAACAACGTGTTCGGCTACTACATCGAGGTCACGCGCGCCAACTACGCCAAGGTGCCGACTGAGCGCTATGTGCGCAAGCAGACGCTGGCCAACGCCGAGCGCTTTGTGACCGAGGAGCTCAAGAAGATGGAGAGCACCATCCTCGGCGCGGATGAGCGCGCCCGCCAGCTCGAGTACGAGATTTTCGGGCGGCTGCGCACGCAGGTGGCCGGCTACATCGACCGCATTCAGAACACGAGCGACGCGCTGGCCGAGCTGGATGTGCTGCTGGCGCTGGCGGAGACGGCGCGGCAACACCGCTACTGCCGCCCCGAGCTCGACCACAGCCGCGACCTGCACATCGTCAACGGTCGCCACCCCGTCATCGAACAGGTGCAGACGGACTGCTCCTTCGTGCCCAACGACACCGCGATGGACGCGACGGACAACCGCGTCCTCATCCTCACCGGACCCAACATGGCGGGCAAGAGCACCTACATCCGTCAGGTGGCGCTCATTGCCCTCATGGCGCAGATCGGCTCCTACGTCCCGGCGGACGAGGCGCGCATCGGGCTGGTGGATCGCATCTTCTGCCGCGTGGGTGCCAGCGACGACATCGCGCGCGGGCAATCCACCTTCATGGTCGAGATGAGCGAGACGGCGCTCATCCTCAACAACGCGGGCGAGCGCTCCCTCGTCATCCTCGACGAAATCGGGCGCGGCACCGCCACCTTCGACGGGCTCTCCATCGCCTGGGCGGTGGCCGAGCACCTGCACGACATCATCGGCGCGCGCACCCTCTTCGCCACGCACTACCACGAGATGGTCGAGCTGGAGCACAGCCACCCCGCCGTGAGCAACTGCCATGTGGAGGTGCGCGAGTGGAAGGACGAGATCGTCTTTCTGCGCAAGGTGCTGCCCGGCCCCGCCGACAAGTCCTACGGCATTCAGGTGGCGCGGCTCGCGGGGCTGCCTGCGCCCATCATCGAGCGCGCCAAGCAAATCCTCACCCATCTGGAGATGAGCGCCGCCGCGCGCGAACCCAAGACCGCCCGCCGCAAGCGCTCCGCCGCCAGCGGCATGCCCGCCGCCGCCGAGGCCGATGTCACGCAGCTCGACATGTTCGACATGCTCGACAGCGGCATCTGAAGCCCCGCTCTGCCGGGAAGCCCCCTGCCCCGCCCGCCGCGCGGGCAGCAGCGCCGCATGGCTCAGGACGCCGAGCGCCCGCACGGGCGATGCCTCAGCCGCGGCGCTGCGGCTCACAACCCTCAGCAGGGCACGCCCCCGCGGCGCGGCGGCTCAGAGCTCGTAGTAGGTGTAGCCGTTGAGGCCGTCGCGGTAGGCCTCCAGCGCCGCGCGGCGCTGGCGCGGGCTCAGCCGCCCCTCCTCCACCGCCTGCTCGGCCAGCTTGCGGAACTTCGCCACCAAATCCTTGGCATCGTACTTCACATAGGAGAGCACATCGGCCACGCAGTCGCCCTCCTCCTCATCGGTAAAGACGGGGCGACCGTTCTCCAAATGCACGCTGACCACGTTCGTGTCGCCCAGCAGGTTGTGGATGTCGCCCAGCGTCTCCTGGTAGGCGCCCACGAGGAACACGGCGATGTAGTAATTCTCATCGGGCTCCACCTCGTGCAACGGCAGCGACTTGGCCACATCCTCGCGGTCGATGAAGTGGTCGAGCTTGCCGTCGCAGTCGCAGGTGATGTCCACCAGCACCGCCTTCTGCGTGGGACGCTCGTTGAGCCGCTGGATGGGCATGACGGGGAAGAGCTGGTTGATGGCCCAGCTGTCCGGCAGGCTTTGGAACACCGAGAAGTTGGAGTAGTAAAAGTCCACCATGTTGTCGGAGACCTCCTTCAGATCCTCGGGAATCTCGCTCATCTCGGAGATGCGGTGGGCAATCTGCCCCATGATGTGCCAGTAGATGGCCTCGCCCACCCCGCGCTCGCGCAAGCTGGTGTTGCCGTAGAAAAACTGCATGCGGAGCTGGTCGCGGTAGTAGTTGGCATCGTTGTAGCACTCCTGAATGTTCTTGCGCGTCAGCATGCGCTGCGTCTCGTCCAGCGCCTTGAGAATCTCGCCCGCCCCCTCCGGCAGCACGGGCACCTTGGTGTCCGCGGCGGGAGCCGTCGTCACATCCAGCACATTGAACACCAGCACGGCGTGGTAGGCCGACACCGCGCGCCCGGACTCCGTGACCAGCGTGGGGTGCTCCACCCCCGCCTTGCTGCACATCTCGCCCACAATCTCCACGATGTCGCGGGCGTACTCCTGCACCGTGTAGTTGCAGGAGGAGTGGAA
This sequence comes from Akkermansia sp., assembly GCA_051884335.1. Classification (GTDB taxonomy): domain Bacteria; phylum Verrucomicrobiota; class Verrucomicrobiia; order Verrucomicrobiales; family Akkermansiaceae; genus Akkermansia. Next base: position 9,959 of record JBJEVL010000068.1, read on the forward strand.
GTTGGTCTGCGAGCCGTCGTAGTCCACCGCCAGCCCGCCGCCCATGTCCAGCGTGCCCATCGCCGCGCCCTCGCGCACGAGGTCGATGTACATGCGGCAGGCCTCCGTCAGTCCCTCGCGCACCACGGAGATGTTGGGAATCTGCGAGCCCTGGTGGTAGTGCAGCACCTTGAGGCAGTGCAGCTTGCCCGCGTCCTTCAGCGCGTCGACCACCTCGATGACCTGCGCCGTGTTGAGCCCGAACACCGATTTGTCGCCGGCGGACTCGCTCCAATGACCGCTGCCCTTGGCCGCCAGGCGCACGCGCACCCCGAGGTTGGGCTCAATGCCCAGCTTCTTCGCGCGATCCAAAATGGCGGGCAGCTCGTTGGGCATCTCGAGAATGAGGTGAATATTCAGCCCCATGCGCTGACCCATGAGCGCAAGGTCGATGAACTCGTCGTCCTTGTAGCCGTTGCACATGAGAAAGGCCTCGGAATCCTTCATGTTGGCCATGGCGGCGATGAGCTCGGGCTTGCTGCCCGCCTCCAAACCGTAGTGGTACTTGGCGCCGAACTGCACGATTTCCTCGACAATCTGGCGCTGCTGGTTGACCTTGATGGGGTAGACCCCGCGGTAGACGCCGCGGTAGCCTGCCTCGGCAATGGCGGTGATAAAACTCTCGTTGAGCTCGCGGATGCGCGCGCCGAGCAGGTCGCAGAAGCGCAGCAGCACGGGCGCGTCCGTCCCGCGCTCGGCCAGCCCCTTCATCATGTCGTAGAGGCTGACGGATTTCTTGCTGCCGTCCGTGTCCGTCAGGCGCACCGCCACCTCCCCCGAGCGTGTCACGTTGAAATAGTCGTTGCTCCAGTTGTCCACACCGTAGAGTTCGGCGGAGTCCGAGGGGGTCCAGTTGCGAACCTTGCGTTTGACGGAGGAAGAATGGGATGGCATGGCGGTGAGTAAGGGAATAAGGCTTCGGAACAGCGCCGCCCGGCAGCGCAACGCGCGCGTTTATATACCACGCACCGCGCCTTGTCAATGCGAACTTGGCGTTTTCCCGCCCCGAAGGGGATAAATTCCGCGCGAACAACAGCTTCCGCCGACACCTGCAACATCCTTCCTCCGCAAAAAAATTGTCCGCTGCGTGAAATTTGGATTGCCAAGACGGGGAAAATCGTGTAAACTGCTGCACCCACCACAGGCCGGGAGGCCAAAGTGACTCAGCCGCGAGGCTACAGCAACATTTCAGACGAATACAAAGGAGAGATTACGATGAACATTCTCGACACAATCAGTAAGGAGCAGATGAAGGAAGACGTGACGCCCTTCAACGTTGGTGACACCGTCAAGGTTCACTGCCGCGTGATTGAAGGTGGCAAGGAGCGCGTCCAGATTTTCCAGGGCATCGTCATCGGCAAGCGTGGTGCCGGCATCAACGAGGCGTTCACCGTCCGCAAGATTGCCTACGGCGAGGGTGTGGAGCGTTCCTTCCCCCTGCACACGCCCAAGATTGCCAAGATCGAGGTGGTGACCCGCGGCAAGGTGCGCCGCGCCAAGCTCAACTACCTGCGCGACCGCGTGGGCAAGGACGCCGTCACCGTCAAGACCGCCCGCTGAGCCGCTCCCGGAGCCGGCGCCGCATCAGGCACCTCGCTGCGGCCGGCCGTCATGCCCGCTCGCTGAGCACGCTCCCGAAGCCTCAGATCCCCCTTTTGCACCGCCTTCCCGAGCCCCGGGGAGGCGGTTGATTTTAAGCCGGAAGTCTGAACAATCAGGCAAACCTAACAAAACCGCGAGCCCGACTGCGGCGGATTCCCGCCGCTACGGCGTTTTTCCTTGTCGTTGCGCGCGCGGCTCTCTAAAATGTGGGTCGCGTTTTTCTATGTCTCGTTTCTACACCTTTCTTCTGCTCTGTGCCGTTCTGTTCCTACTGCCCGCCTGCGTCCAGCAGGGGCAGCAGCAGCGCAACGCGCGCACGCCGATGTATGTGTACCACGAGGGCTACACGGCGCGGCTGCTGCCCAACGGCAAGGCCGGCATTCCCCGCTACGCGCCCGCGCGGGTGAAGCGCGCCATCGCCGCCGCCAACCGCATCGTGGGTCGCCCCTACCGCTGGGGCGGCGGTCACGGCAAGCACGAGAGCGCGGGCTACGACTGCTCGGGCAGTGTGGCCTATGTGCTGCGCGAAGCGGGCATGCTCAAGAAGGGTGTGGAGCCCACCTCGGGCTACTTCCTGCGCTGGGGACGCCCCGGCTTCGGCAAGTGGATTACCGTCTACGCCAAGCGCGGGCATGTCTTTGCGCTCATCGCGGGGCTGCGCTTCGACACCACGGGCAGCGGCGCGGGGGTGGGGCCGCGCTGGTACACCGCCTCGCGCGGCGCGGGCGGCTTCTATGTGCGCCGCATTCCCGGCTACTAAGACCCTCTCATGAACGAAGCGAACGAACTCAACCACGGCACGCAGCGCATCGATGCGCTCATGCAGTGCTGGCATCTTGACAACCACGACCTCGTCACCCGCTCCACCGAGCAGCTCACGCACAAGCAGGTGCAGAAGGCGCGCTCGGGGCGGCAGCTCACCCTCAAGCTCATGCAGAAGGTGGCGCGCGCGCTCAACGTGGCCGTCTGGGAGCACCTGAGCACGGAGGAAAAGGAGCAGTACTACGAGTACATCCACCGCGACCTCTTCTCCTACGCCAAGGGCTACGAACCCGCCTGGCAGGACCCCAACGCCCCGCTCTACCCCAAGGACGGCGAATAAATGTTCCGTCCCCCGGCGGACGGGGGGCAAGGTGAGATTCCCGTGCCCTGTTCGGGCGCACGCCGCCCTGCACACGCAACCGACGAACGCACCGCAGGGCGCGTCCCTCCGACCGCGGCACCACACCGCCGCCGAGCGCTCCTTCGCCGCGCGCGCCGGCACCAAGCGCCGCCACAGGACACAGGCCTCCGCACGCGCTGCACACCGCCGCCCCGAACGCCGCCACGCCACGGCAGATGCACACCACCGCCGGGCGACCCCGCGAGCCATTGCACGCCCCCCCGGTGCCGCTCAGGCGCGGGGCTGCTGCTGGGTGATGCAGTGGATAGCGCCGCCCTCAATCACCAGCCGGCGGGCGTCGATGCCGCGCACGCGGTGCCGGGGAAAACACTCGCGCAGGATGCCCAGCGCGCGGTCGTCGGCCTTGGGCTGCGCAAAGACGGGCACGATGACGGCGCCGTTGCAGATGAGGAAGTTGGCATAGCTGGCGGGCAGCTGCTCCAAGCGCCAGTCGCGCGCCACCAGCGGCTCCGGCATGGGCAGCGGCACGACCTCTACCCGGTGCCCGTCCGGCGTGCGCAGGTCCTGCAGGCGCTCGTTATTCTCCGCCAAGCGGCGGTAGTGGGGGGAGTGCGGGTCGAGCTCCGTGATGGCGACCACCGCCTGTTCGCTGACAAAGCGTACCATGTCGTCGATGTGCCCGTCCGTGTCATCGCCCTCGATGCCCTGCCCCAGCCAAAAGACGCTCTGCGTGCCGAGCATGCGGTGCAGCTCGGCCTCGACCTCGCGCTTGCTCATGCCGGGGTTGCGGTTGGGATTGAGCAGCACCGCCTCCGTCGTCAGCAGCAGCCCGGCGCCGTTGCCCTCGATGGCACCGCCCTCCAGCAGCATGCGGCTCTTCAGGCGCGGCAGGCGCAGCGATTCGGCCATGCGACGCGCGATCTCGTTGTCCTTGTCCCAAGGGGCAAACTTGCCGCCCCAGGCATTGAACTCCCAGTCGGCCACCTGCAAGCCCCCGTCCGCGCGGCGGGTGAAGATGCCGCCGTGGTCGCGGCACCACACGTCATCCGTCTCGTGGTCAAAGAGGCGGAAGCGGCGCACGCCCCGCTCCTCCAGCAGGCGGCGAATGCCCTCATGCAGCGGCGCGGCGGCGTTGATGCGCAGCTCGGCCTCCTCCGCAATCGCCGCAGCGAGCTCGGCATAGCGCTCCAGCAGCTCGGCCAGCCCGCCCTGCCACAGGTCGGCGCGGTGTGGCCACGAAATCCATACGGCGTCCTGCGCTTCCCACTCAGCGGGCCAGCGCAGCGAATCGCCCTGCAGGGGGTCGGGGATAGAGTTCATCGGCGTTTTTTGGTGGGGAGAAAGGGCTCATCCAACAGCTGTTGGAGGTCCGGCAGAGAGCGAAACTGCTCGCGGCGGTCGCCCGGCTGGCGACCGAACACGCCGAACTCAATCAGGTTGTACACCAGCGCGCCCACATCCTCCGAGCTCGTAACCCCCCAATGCTCTGTCACCAGACTGGCCATGGGGCCGTACTCCTCCAGCGCCGTGGCGCAGAAGCCCAGGTAGAGCTCCTCCGCGCTGAGGTGGGGGTTGCTGTCGGGCTTGCGAAAGCGCTTGACGGACGCATCCAGCGCCTGGGTCATGAAGAAGTAGGCATCGGGCGCGTAGTCGGGATACTTCGCCACGATGGCATCGACAATGTCTTCCAAGCTCTGCGGCATGGCGGCAGTTTAGCACAGGGAGTCGTTGCCCGCAAGCCCGCAGCGCGGCAGCTGCGCCAGCAGGGGGGCGGCCAAGGCATCGGGCAGCTGCCCCGGCACCAGCGCACCGGCTCCGGCAAAGGAGCAGTAAATCAGGCGCGAGCCCAGCTGGCTGTACAGCAGGCGGCTCACCACGCCCAGTGCGCCCATGCCCATCGCAGCGGTCGCGGCGGCGCCCTGCGAGCGCAGCAGCTCTGCCCCGGTGAGCAGATCCGCCGTCTCGCGCAGCGTGAAGGCAAACTTGGCGCAGTCGGCGCCCAGCCGGCGGGCGTGCGCGGCAGCGGCCTGCAACTCGGCAAGCGCGGGGGTGCGCTCAAAATCGTGCGCCGAGGCGATGAGCGCGATGCCCCGCTCGCGCAGCTCGGCGCAGAGCTCCGGCACCCCCTCGTCCTCCAGACGGGCGATTTCCCAATCCGCCGCAGCGGCCAGCGGCAGCAGCGCGCGCACGCGAGCGCAGCGCTCCGCGGGGGAGAGCCCCGGCATCGCCCCGCCCTCGCTTTCGTGGCGCTGCGTCAGCAGCACGGGCTTGTCGGGGCGCAGCGAAGCCACCGCCGACAGGGGTATGTCGGCGGGCAGCGTGTCGAGCCGCAGCTCCACGGCGTCGCAGGCCGCGTGCTGCCCACCCGCACGCACGAAGGCGCGCCACGCCTGCTCACCCGCCACGGCGCTGATGATGAGGGGCGGCGCGGCAGGCGCGCGAAAACGATTCAGAAAAAGGTTGTCGGCAGGGTTCATGAGGGAAGAGCGTAGAAGTAGAGGGCGACCATCAGGCCCGCGAGAATCAGCTTGGCCAACACACCCGCGCCGTAGCCCAGCGCGGCACCCAGCCCGGCCTTGGCCGCCTGCCGCGCCTGCTTGTGCGCCACGAAGAACTCGGCCAGCAGCGCGCCGAAGAAGGGGCCGAGAATCAGCCCGAGCGGGAAGAAGAAGGCACCGACGATGACACCCGCCAGCGCGCCGAGCACGGAGGCGCGCCCGCCGCCGAATTTTTTGGCGCCGAGCATGGCGGTCAGGTTATCGACGAAGAACCCGGCCGTCCCGAGCAGCACGAGCAGCACCCAGATGTACCAGGCGGGGGTATCGCCGCTGATGAGCGAGTCGGCCACGCAGCCCCCGAGGATGAAGAGATGCCCGGGGTAGGGCAGCACACAGCCGAGGAAGCCGATGGCGACCAGCACCCAAAAGCTCAGCAGGGCGATGTAGCGGAGGAGGTCGATTTCCATAGCTGTCGTGCGTTTTCGGGATCAGTTGTTGAGCGCCTGCTCGGCGTAGCCGGCGCGCTTGCGCTCGGTGGCGTTGAGGATGCGCTTGCGCAGGCGGATGCAGTGCGGGGTGGCCTCCACCAGCTCATCGGGCTCGATGTACTCGATGGCGCGCTCCAGCGAGAAGATGCGCGGCGGGGTCAGCGCGATGGAGATGTTCTTGTTGGCGGAGCGGTGGTTGGTGAGGTGTTTTTCGATGGTGGGGTTGACGGGGATGTCGATGTCCTTGGGGTTTTCGCCCACGATCATGCCCTCGTA
>JBJEVL010000069.1:0-3504 GCA_051884335.1 Akkermansia sp.
TAGAGCATGTTTATCTCGTAGGGGAGGCCCAGCTGGAGGAACTCGTGCACTGTGTCAAGGATGTGTGCACCCCAGTCGCCCAAGGCTCCCATACCGAAGTCATACCAGCTGCGCCAGTCGCCCTGGTGATAGAGCTTGCTGTAGTTGTGGTAGCGAATGCCGCCGTGCCATGTGTCGTAATCCATGCCAGTGGGGATGGCTTCGCCCTCGGGCATCTTCATCATGTCGGGGTCATAGGCGTGCCAGCGGCGGGCATTGTTCATGTGGGCGGTCACAGCAGTCACGTCCTTGATGATGCCTGCTTCCATCCATGCCTTGAACTGGAAATAGTTGGCTTCGGAGTGTCCCTGGTTGCCCACCTGGGTGGCCACGGCGGGGTTGCGGCGTGCCATCTCCATCAGCAGTTCTGCTTCCTGGAAGGTGCGCACCATGGGTTTTTCCAGATAGATATGTTTCTTGTACTTGAGGGCCATCATGGCCACGAAGAAATGGATGTGGTCGGGCACACTGGCGGCCACTGCGTCGAAATGGTCGGCATATTCCTCGAACAGCTTGCGGAAGTCGCGGAAGCGTTTGGCGTTGGGGTACATCGACAGCACCTTTTCGCACTGCTTGCCGTCGAGGTCCACATCGCACAGGGCAACCACCTCCACCATGTTGGTTTTTGCAAACTCATGGATGTTCTGCTCGCCACGGTTGCCGATGCCGATATAGGCAATCTTCACCTTCTCGGATTTCACTGCTTGCGTTTCCTTTGAGGTAAACGGATGGGCAAACATCTCCTGCCCCATGGCCAGACCTGCTGTGGTGAGGCCCAGGCCCTTGATAAATTCTCTTCTTGTTGACATAATTATATGTGTGTTAGTTTGGTTATACGTGAATCATCCTCTCTTGCCGTACATTTCTTCGTAGTATTTTTCATACTCGCCGCTGGTGATGTTGTTGAGCCACTCCTCGTTTTCCAGATACCAGCGGGTAGTCTTCTCTATGCCTTCCTCAAACTGGAGGCTGGGTTCCCAGCCAAGTTCGCGCTGCAGTTTGGTGGAGTCGATGGCATAGCGGGCATCGTGGCCAAGGCGGTCGGTGACGTAGGTGATGAGGTCCATGTCCTCGCCTTCCTTGCGTCCGAGCAGACGGTCGACCGTGTTGATGACCACCTTGATGATGTCGATGTTCTTCCATTCGTTGAAGCCGCCGATGTTGTAGGTTTCGGCCACCTTGCCCTGGTGGAAGATGAGGTCGATGGCACGGGCATGGTCCTCCACATAGAGCCAGTCGCGCACGTTTTCCCCCTTTCCGTACACGGGCAGGGGCTTGCGGTGGCGGATGTTGTTGATGAACAATGGGATGAGCTTTTCAGGGAACTGATAGGGGCCGTAGTTGTTGGAGCAGTTGGTGACAATCGTGGGCATGCCGTAGGTGTCGTGGTAGGCGCGCACGAAGTGGTCGGAGGAGGCTTTGGAAGCGCTGTAGGGGCTGTGGGGGCTGTACTTGGTGTCCTCGGTAAAGAAGGCGCTGCCGTAGGGCGCGCTGCCCTCGGGCTTATCCAGTTCGAGCGCGCCGTAAACCTCATCGGTGGAGATGTGGTAGAAGAGCTTGCCCTCCCAGGCGCCGTCCCAAGCCTCGCGCGCGGCCTGCAGCAGGCTCAGGGTGCCCATGACATTGGTGCGCGCAAAGGTGAAGGGGTCTTTGATGGAGCGGTCGACATGGCTTTCGGCCGCGAGATGAATCACGCCGTCAATCTGCTCCTCGGCAAAGAGGCGGCGCAGGGTGTCGATGTCGCCGATATCGGCACGCACGAAGCGGTAGTTCGGCGCGGCTTCGATGTCGCGCAGGTTTTCGAGGTTGCCCGCGTAGGTGAGCTTGTCGAGGTTGATGATGCGGTACTGCGGGTAGCGGTTGACGAAGAGCCGCACGACATGCGAACCGATAAAGCCCGCGCCGCCGGTGATGAGGATATGCCGTTGTTCACTCATAGTCAGGAGAGAGTGTGTTGTGTGAGAACGCGCTGCAAGCTGCTGCGCCAATGGGGGATGTAAATGCCGAGCGCGCGCCGGATGCGGCTCTTGTCGAGGACGGAGTAGGCGGGGCGGGTCACGCGCGAGGGGTATTCTTCGCTGCGGCAGGGTTGCAAATCGCACCCTGTGGCGCCGCTGAGCTCGCGGATAGCCATGGCGAAGTCGTACCAGGAGCAGACGCCCTCGTTGGTGTAGTGATAGATGCCGAGGGGTTGCTCCGCAGGGGCAAGAGCCAGGACGCGGCCGATGACATCCGCCAAATCGCCCGCGAACGTGGGGCTGCCCACCTGGTCGATGACCACGCGCAGGCTGTCGCGCTCGCGCATGAGCCGCTGCATCGTCTTGACGAAATTCCTGCCGTGGGCGGACCAGAGCCAGGCGGTGCGCAGGATCAGCGCGCGGCAGCCTGCGGCGGCGATGGCTTGCTCACCTTCGAGCTTGGTCGTTCCGTAGACGCCGAGGGGACAGGTGGGGCTGTCCTCGGTGTAGGGGGTGTTGGCCGTACCGCCGAACACATAGTCGGTGGAGACGTGGATGAGCAGCGCACCGACTTCGGCAGCGGCGGCAGCGAGGTTGCGTGCAGCGTCGGCGTTGATGCGGCGCGCGAGTTCCGCATCGACCTCGGCCTGGTCGACATTCGTGTAGGCGGCGCAGTTGACAATGGCATCAACCCCCGAGGCGGCGCAGCGCACGGCGGCGGCATCGGTGATGTCGAGTTCGGCAACATCGGTGAAGTGCCAGCGGTGCTGCGGCAGCTGCTCGGCTGCCACGCGACGCATTTCAAGACCCAATTGCCCGTCGGAGCCTGTCACAAGAATATTCATGGCGGTCAGGAAAAAAGGAAGTCGGACGCATCATCGGCCAGCAAGCCGCGCGCGCTGTCTTTGGGGGAAAGGATGATGTCTCCGGGCGGCAGTTGCCAGTCGATGCCGAGGGCGGGGTCGTTCCACGCAATGCCGCCCTCGCTCTCGGGGGCGTAATAATTGTCGCACTTGTATTGGAACACGGCCTCATCGCTCAGCACAGCAAAGCCATGGGCAAAGCCGCGGGGAATGAAGAGCATGCGGTGGTTCTCGCCCGTGAGTTCCTGCGCGACATGCTGCCCATAGGTGGGGGAACCGCGGCGGAGGTCTACCGCCACATCGAGCACGCGCCCACGCACCACGCGCACCAATTTGGCCTGGCTGTGCGGCGCATGCTGGTAGTGCAGGCCGCGCACCGTCCCGCGCACGGAGCGCGATTCATTATCCTGCACGAAGTGGGTGTCGCACACATGGCGGCGGAACCATTCCTCGGAGAAGGATTCAAAGAAGTAGCCCCGGGCATCGGCAAACACGCGGGGTTCGATGATGCAGACACCGGGAATGCTGGTAGGCAAACTCTTCATAGCGGAGATTCGGCTGTTGCAGCCAGTTGTTGCAGATATTTTCCGTACCCGTTTTTGGCCATGGGAGCCGCGAGCTCTTGCAGACGTTCACCGCTGATC
>JBJEVL010000070.1:0-15915 GCA_051884335.1 Akkermansia sp.
CATCCCCTCGGGCAGCTGCGATTCTGCGAACTCGCGCACGGCGGCATCAACCGCCGCCGTGAGCTCCAGCGTGTTGGCGCCCGGCACCTTCTGCACGGAGAGCAGCACCGCCGGTTGCCCGTTGAAACCCGCATTGCCGCGCCGGGGAGCCCCGTCGATGACGACATCGGCCACATCCTCCAAGCGCAGCACCCCGCTGCGGTGCCCCGGCACCGGCGTGCGGCGCAGGTGCTCGGGGGTCATGGCGCGCGTGTACTGCTGCACGGGCAGCTCCTGCCCCGAGACATCCTCCAAATAGCCGGCGGGCACGCTGCTCTGCGCGGCGGCGACGGTTTCCTTGAGCTCCTCGAGCGTGATGCCCGCCTGCTGCATGCGGTTCGGGTCGTAAAGCACCTGATACTCGGGCAGGCGCCCGCCGATGACGGTGATCTGCCCCACCCCGGGAATGGACATCAGGCGGTTGCGCAGCCCGAACTCCGCCACGCGGCGCAGCTCCAGCGGGTCGACCCCCGCATCCCCCGTCAGCGCCACGACCATGATTTCGCCCGTGACGGACACGATGGGCGCCATCTCCGTCTCCACCCCCTGCGGCAGGGACTCGCGCACCGCTGCCAGACGCTCGGAGACAATCTGGCGCGCGCGGTACACATCCGTGTCCCAGTCAAAATCCACCCAGACAAAGGAGAGCCCGGTGCCGGAGGAGGAGCTGACCTGCGTCACGCCCGCCGTGCCGCTCATGGCCGACTCCAGCGGGATGGAGATGTACTGCTCGACCTCTTCGGCGGAGAGCCCCGCCGCTTCGGTTTGGATGGTGACGCGCGGCACCTTCAGCTCGGGGAACACATCCACCGGCAGCGTCGACACCGCCCACAGGCTCACCAGCGCCAGCAGTGCCGCGCCGAGCAACACCGTGAGGCGGTGGCGCAGGCAAAAAACAACCAAGGCATTCATGGTCAGTGCTCTCCCTCGTGGAACTTACCGTCGGCGTGGAAGTGCCCCGCCGCCTTCTTGGGCGTGCCGTCCGCAGGCAGGCAGTACTTGAGCTCGTAGCCGCCCTTGACCACAATGCGCATGCCGGGCTGCAAGCCGTCCACGGGCGTCATCCCGCGGCGCGACGCCCCCGCATGCACCTTGTACATGTAGTACAGACCCTCGCGCGCCTCGACAAAGACGACATCGTCCGTCCCCACGCGCACCACCGCCGAATCGGGCACGGAGACAATGCTCCCGCCCGCCTCGCTGCCGTAGAGGTCGAGGCGGCAGAGCTGCCCCGCGCGGGCTCCGGCGGGCAGAGACTCCGGGGTGAAGTAGAGGGTGCGGGTCTGCGTCTCGGGGTTCAGCTGCTCCGACAGGCGCCAGGTGCCGCGGACAGCGCGCATCTCGCGACCGTCGGGCACCAGCGCACGGATCTCCTCCACCTCGGGCACATCGCTGCCGTAGACGGCGGCCTCAATCTCCAGCGAGCGGGGGTGGCTGAGCGTCAGCACCGCCGCGCCCTGCTCGCCCCAGCTGCCCTGCGTCACGCCCACGTTGCGGACGGTTCCCGCCGCCGTGGCGCGCACCAGGAGGGTGGGCAGCCCCTCCTCCTGCACCAGCTCCGCGCCCATGCAGAGCAGGCGCAGGCGCGTCTCGGCAGCCTGCACATCCTTCTCCGCCTGCGCCAGCTCGCTCTGTTTGAAGCGCAGCTGCTCCTCCAGATCGCCGTTGCGCGCGCCCGCCGCATGCAAGCGCCCGACGCGTTCCGCCATGGCGGCGGCATCGGCCGCGCAGCGCTCACGGTTACTGCGCAGGCTCTCCAGACTCATCATCTGCTCCGCCACGGCGGGCGATTGCAGGGCAAAGAGCACCTGCCCCGCCTCCACCTGCTGCGCCGATTTGACGCGCAGCGCAATGCGCCCCGCGACGGGAAGAGAATAGCTCTCCATCTCGTGGTTCGGCGCCGTCAGCCGCCCGTACACCGAGCCCGTCAGCGGGCGCGAGCTCGGCGGCACCACCTCGATCTGCATGCGGAGGATGGCGCGGGCTTTCTCGTCCACCTTCACCTCCACAGGCGCCCCGTGGTCGTGGGTGTCGTCGGCCGGCGCCTTGTTGCTGCCGCAAGTCGCGTGCGCGTCGTGGTCATGGTCGTCGTGGTCGGCGTGTTCTTCGTGCGCCGCGTGGTCGTGGTCGGCATGCTCTTCGTGCGCCGCGTGGTCGTGGTCGGCGTGCTCTTCGTGCGCCGCGTGGTCGTGGTCGGCGTGCTCGGCGTGTTCTTCGTGCGCAGCGTGCTCATCGTGCGCGCTTTCTGCGGCGCGGGCGCCGTAGCACACCAAGCTCATCAGGGATACATAAAACAAAATCTTCATGAGAAGGAGGGGTTAAGGTATTGCAGTTGCACCTGAACCTCCAGCAGGGCGTTCAGGCAGTCCAGATAGGTCATGCGGCGTTGGTAGGTCTCGTAGCGCGCCTGCGCCAGCTCGGGCAGGCTGCACTCACCCATGTCATAAAGGCGTTGGTGGTGCTGCTCGGCGCGCTCCCACTCGGCCACTCCCGCCGCCGTGCTGCGGCAGTTCTCCGCGAGCAGCTGTTGGCGGTCGCCCAAGGCGGCCACCTGTTGCTGCAAGCCGCGCCACAGGTCGACGGCCTCGCGGCAGCGGATGCTGCGGTTGCCCTGCGCCTTGGCAATGGCCTCGCGATTGCGGTTCCACAGCGGCAGAGAAAACTCCACACCCACGCCCAGCTTGGTCTCGCCCTCCTCGTGCACGCGACTCGGGGAGAGGCTCAGCTCGGGGTACTGGCGGCGGATTTCGGCCTGGAGCTCCGTCTCGGAAGCGCCGTAGGTCGCCAGCGCCGCCTTGAGCGAGGGGTTCTGCGCCAGCGCGGCGGCATCCGGCAGGGGCACGGCGGGCGGCACGGCGCCGGGCAGCTGTTCCGCCGGCTCCACCTGCCGCGCGTCGGGGTGCAGCCCCAGCATGCTCACCAGCTCGGCGTGCCGGAGCTCGTGCTCCTGCCCGAGCGCCAGCAGCTCCTGCTCCGTATCCAGCAGGCGCTGGCAGGCGACCTGATAATCCGCGAAGCTGATTTCGCCCATGCGGTGCAGCTGCTCCATGCGCTGCTTTTCCGCGCGCAGCGAACTCAGCTGCGCCTGCGCCAGCGCACTCTTGCGGTGAATGACCAGCAGCTTGGCGCGCTGCAGGTCCAAATCGCGCAGGAAATCGCGCTCGGTCGCGACCATGTTCCAATAATCGCTCTCGCGGTACTGCTCGGCCACGCGCCGCGCCAGCCGCGGCAGCCCCGTGACGGGAATCGACAGCGAGGGCGCGAAGCTGTAGTTGTTCATGTTCTGCCGCATGACGTGCTCCCAATCGGCGGAGAGGGAGGGGTCCTGCCACAGCCCGGCGAACTCGGCCACCGAGGTGCTCTGCGCGTAGGTCAGGCGCGCCTTGTTAAGCGCGGGGTTGAGCAGCAGGCCGATGCGCTGCATCTGCGCGCGCGTGAGGGTGTGACCCGCCGGGCAGAGCTCGGCGGAAAGCTGCCGCCATTCGGCCGAATCGCGAGCCAAATCCACGGGAGCGGGTCGATAGACGGTGCACGCGCTCAGCAGCAGCGCACACCAAGGAAAAAGAGAAGAAATGTGCATAAAAAACGTGTTGTTGGTCAGAGAAAAAGAAAGATCACAGGCAGCTCCGTCGGCGGAGCCACAAATTCCCCTTCTCACAACAACAACGGCAGACACAAACAACAGCGCTCGTCCGGCGCGCGGCTCAGGGGGCTCTGCACCGACGGACGCAGCACCGACAGCGGGCGCGGCGCCGGCGCGCTCTGCTGCGGCGCCGATGCCGCGGGCAACAAGGCTGCCGGAGACTCAGGGCGCGCCTGCGCCTCTGCCACGCGGTAGTGCACGTGCGGGTGCCCCGCATGCGGACAGGCGGCGTGCTCACAGAGACGCTGCTCCCCCGTCGCCGGGCAGAATACGCGCTCCGTCGACAGGGCACCGCAGCTCAATCCCGGCAGGAGAATGAGCGCAACGAGCAACATCAGCAAGCGCTGCCATGGCGAAGAACCGACCATCGCATGCACTCTAGGGGCTCCCCCCTCGTTAGTCAAGCCAAATCCGCCCCTTCCCCGCGCAAAAATGACAGCGCTGCGCCTTGACGCGGGAGGGGGCGGCATGCTACGCTCGCGCGCATGACTAACGAGGATCTTGTTGCCGACATTTTGCGGCTCAAACAGGAGCGCCATGCCGTCATTCTGGCTCACAGCTACCAGCGTGCCGAAATTCAGGACATTGCCGATTTTGTGGGCGACTCGCTCGCGCTGGCTCGCGCGGCGCAGCAGGCGGAATGCGATGTCATCGTCTTTTGCGGGGTGCACTTCATGGCCGAGACGGCCTGCATCCTCAATCCCACGCGGCGGGTGCTGCTGCCGGATCTGCAGGCTGCCTGCTCGCTGGAGGCCTCCTGCCCGGCGGAGGAGCTGGCAGCCTTTTTGGAAGCCAACCGCGAGAAAAATTATTATGTGGTCGCCTATGTCAACTGCTCCATCGGGGTCAAGGCACTGGCGGATGTCATCGTGACCAGCGGCAACTCGCAGCGCATCATCGAGACGGCGCCCGCCGACCGCCCCATCCTCTTTGTGCCCGACCAGAATCTCGGGGCGTGGACGGCGCGCAAGACGGGGCGCGAGATGACGCTGTGGAACGGCGCCTGCCATGTGCACCAGCGCTTCACGCGCGATCAGGTGCTGGCCGCCAAGCAGGCGCACCCCGAGGCCGAGGTGGTGTGCCACCCCGAGTGTCAGGAGCTCATTCGCCTGCTCGCCGACCACATCTGCTCCACGGAGAAGATGATCAGCTACTGCCGCGAGAGCGCCGCCCGGCAATTCATCATCGTCACGGAGACGGGCATCCTCCACCGCCTGCGCAAACTGGTGCCGGACAAGGAGTTTTTCCCCGTGGAGGTCGGGGTCTGCGGCTGCGCGGAGTGCGAGTACATGAAACTCAACACGCTGGAGAAGCTGCGCAACTGCCTGCGCGACCTCGCCCCCGAGGTGCGCGTGCCCGAGGAGCTGCGCCTGCGCGCCGTCAAGCCGCTGGAGCGCATGCTCGAGCTCTCCAAATAAAAGGCGTCTCGCCCCCTCCGCACCGCCGCCCCCGTGAACATTGCTCCGCACATTCTGGCGCACGGCAACTGGCTCTCGGTCGAGCAGTTCATGGAGATTGCGCTCTACGCGCCCGAGGGGGGCTACTACAGCACCCACATCCCCGGCATCGGCTACCGGGGGGATTTTTCGACCTCCGCCACGCTCAGCGACCTGCCGGCGCGGCGGCTCGTGGCCGAGTGGCGCGCCGCCTGCACCGCCTGCGGGCGCACCCTGCCCTTTTTGGAGATAGGGGGCGGCAATGGCGACATGGCGAGCGCCGTCGCGCGAGCGCTGGGCTTTTGGGGGCGGCTGAGGGCGAGCTACTACATGGTGGAGCGCTCGGCGGCGCTGCGCTCCCTGCAACATCTGGTGGGCGGCAACTTTGTGCGCATCTACCCCACGATGGAGGAGGCGCTGCGCCACTGCGGCGGGCGGGCGTTCATCTTCTGCAACGAGCTGCCCGATGCCTTCCCGGCGCGGCAGTTCGTGTTCCGCGGCGGAGCGTGGCGCGAGCTGGGGCTCAGCGTGGAGGGCGGGCGCATCGTGTGGCGCACGCGCGACACTCCCCTGCCCGCGAGCTCGGTGTTTGAGCGCTGGGCGCAGGAGGGGCAAGTGGTTGAGGTGGCCGAGAGCTACCACCGCTGGTGGGTGTCGTGGCAGCCGCTGTGGCTCTGCGGGCGCATGGTGACCATCGACTACGGCGATGTCAACGAGCGCCTGTACTACCGCCGCCCGGCGGGTTCGCTGCGCGGCTACAAGGCGCACCAACTCCTGCAGGCGGAGGAGCTGCCCGCGCTGGCGGGGCACTGCGACATCACCACCGACATCAACTTCACCGATCTGATGCAGCTGGTCGACGGCTGCGTGGGCGACCGCCGCCGGTTCATGACCCAGCGCGACTTCCTGAGCGCCATGGCCGACCCCTCCAAGCCCGAGGAAGCGCACCTCATCGCGGAGCCCGGAGCGGGCGACCATTTCAAGGTGCTGGTGCACCACCGTTTTGAGCTGCCATGAGCGCGGGCGAACACCTGTGGGTGAACGGGGAGCTCGTGGGCGCGGATTCGTTGGCGAGCCGGCGGCGGGGGTGCAGCGGCATCGAGGCGGAGCTGGCGGATTTTCTCGCGCGCTGGTTCGATGACTCCCCCACGATGGAGCTGCACACCAGCGGCTCGACGGGGGCGCCCAAGTGCATCCGCGCGCCCAAGGAGGCCATGCGCCGCAGTGCAGAGCTCACGCTGGCGGCCTTCGGGCTGCAGCGCGGGGCGCGGGTGCTGCTGGCGCTGCCGCTGCGCTACATCGCGGGGCAGATGATGGTGGTGCGGGCGCTGGTGGGCGGGCTGCAGCTGCTGCTGCGCGAGCCGTCCTCGCTGCTGCCGGAGGAAGAGGATGTTGCCTTTGCGCCGCTGGTGCCCATGCAGTTTTACCGCACCCTGCAAGAGCCCGACGGGCTCGAGCGCCTGAACCGCGTGCACACCCTGCTGCTGGGCGGCGGCTTTGCGGAGCTGCCCGAGCGGGCTGCCGGGCTGCGCTCGCGCCTGTTTGCGTCCTACGGCATGACGGAGACGCTGTCGCACATTGCCCTGCGCCGCCTCAACGGGCCGGAGGCCGACGCGTGGTACCGCCCCCTGCCGGGGGTGCGGGTGGGGCTGGACGCGCAGGGATGTCTGACCGTGGCGGCGGCGCATCTGGGCGGCGGGGAGCTGGTGACGCACGATGTGGCGGAGCTGGCGCCGGACGGACGCTTCCGCATTCTGGGGCGGCGCGACGCCGTCATCAACAGCGGCGGCGTAAAGATTCAGGCCGAGGAGGTAGAGCAAGCGCTGACGGCAGCCACGGGGCTTGCCTGCGTGGCTGTGCCCGCGCCGCACCCGCTGCTGGGGCAGTGTGTGGCGCTGCTGTGGGAGGGCAGCCCCGCCGATGAGGCGCGCCTGCGCGCGGCGGCGGCGCAGCTGCCGCGCTACCACCAACCGAAGATCCTGCACCGCACCGATGCCCTGCCCCGCACCGCCACGGGCAAACCCGCCCGCGCCGAAGCCGCCCGCCTGCTGCCAAGCGCAGCGGCCAATTGACAGCATTGGTGATGCTGTAGCAAGCACAAAAGTGCCCTAACAGTAAAAAAATCAATCCTTGAGGCGGTTTCAACAAGCAAGTCCCAAGGAGCTTGCGCCGAGCGGCTCATACGCCTAAGTGTTTGAGAGATGGGGGTGTTGCTATCTACAGCATCACCAATACTGTAGACTTCGGGTGTTGGGTAATGACCTTTTCTCTCCTGATTCGACGCAGGAAGAGCATGCAACGTCATTTCTCCCAGAGCTCTACGCTTCAACCTCATCAACTATGAAGAAAACATTATTCATCACCACCCTTCTCGGTGCTGCATTCTCTGCGACAGCCGAAACCACGACGGTGACCGTCGGAAACGTGGAATATGAGAACACAGCAGCGAATGTGACAGCCGCTGACGACGCAGCCTCGAACTACCTGTTCTACAGCACCGGCAGTCGCAGTGATATATCGGTAAGCGAGAATACCTACTCATGGATTTCGGCACTGGGGAGCGACAAGACCATTATCTTCGCCCTCCCTGATGATCAAAGCACCGGAAGCGGCAAACGCTTAGTAGTCGGGAATGCAACCATCAATGCACACATTGTTGCCGGGGCCGGATCATCCGCCACAGAGACAAATAAGGAACTCCTGCAATTCAACGGAAACGCTGTTCTCAAAGGCGATCTGTCCATTGCTAACGACATCCTTCACATATGGAATAACACCGGCACCAACCACATTGAGGGTTCTGTCAACGCCTCCGGAAAGACCATTAAAATCGTTGACCAAGATACGTCGAACCTGATTCGACTCTCTGGCGGCGGCACCATCGGAACCCTTTGGCTGGCAGAAAAAGGAGGCAATGTGACCCTGAGCGCCACCAAGTCAGACGGCAGCACGGCTACCGCCGCCACAGAGTATACGATTGATCTATTGAAGTGCTCAAGTGGTACCGAAACAGCCAAACTCACTGTTGAGGCGGGAGTCAGTCTGAATTTGGGCTCGATCGACAGCACGGGCGTTTTGGACAACCGCGGCACCACGACCATCACCGGCAACGTTGCGCATGACATCACCAACACCGGCATGCTGAAGCTGAGCGGCGATATCACCCTCGGTCGCACACTGACCGTCAGCGGCGGCACCGTTGACCTCAGCGGTGTGACATCCCTGGATCTTTCCTCGGAGAGTTTGGCTAATTGTACCTATCTCGGCACCGGCAATGGTTATGCCACGGGCGAGTATCGCCTCATCAGCTATTCCGGGGACTCTTGGACAGGAGCAAGCTCCTACACGGGCAGCGGTGTCCTTGCCGGGGCAACCTTCACCTACGAAGCAGGCCAGGGTTTGAAGGCTCAGCTTGCGGGTTATACGGGCACCTCAGGCACCTACTGCATCGTCAGCGATACCTCCATCTCTGCAGAGAGCAATATACTCGCCGAAACCACAACCGACATCGGACTGGGTAATGGCGCAACCCTCACCCTCGATTCAGCATGGGAGAACCAGAAAACCATCAATTCCACCGGAGGAACTCTCAGCCTCAACTCAGGGGTCACCCTCAAGCGAGCCAACCTGGCGGCCACCGGCGCCACCGTGTTAAGCGGTTCCGGCGTTTTTGAAACCTCGAACGGAGGGGCGACTCTTGCCAACCTCCTCGGGAACAATGTCTCTCTCAGCTCCTGGACCGGCACTGTTAAGCTGGTGGGAGGGGACAAAATCAGCGGCATGAAGCTCAGCAATCTCGGCGGCAAGATTGAGTTCAACGGTGTCTCCGGCTGGGATACGGACAATTGGAAGAGCACGATGAGCTACAACGTGACGCTGACAGATAACGGCGAGACGGCGGCTTGGACCAACGGAGCTTTCTCGACCAGCTCCGACGACACCGGAACATTCAGCGGCACATGGTCCGGCACCGGTACATTTTTGGCATCCTTCACTTCCCCGGATTCTAATGCGCGCTACCTGAACTACAAATACACCGGCAATATTGCGGATTGGCGCGGAACATTCAGGAAAGACGGCGGTGCTAACACCACCACGAAACTGACATTCGCCGGGAACGCGACCGCGATTAACGCGACCATCGATCGCGTGACAGGAAAAGGCACGCTCAATGTGCAGGCGGATAGCACGGCGGCCAGGACATTCAACGCAGCCATCACCGCCGACAAGCTGACGGTCGGCTCGTTCACTGACGGCGCGACCGGAACGGCAACGATTACGCTTCGCGGCGCCGTGGATGTCTCCACCATCGAAATCAACGCCGGCACGCTGAGTTTCGGCTCAGCGACAACCCAAAGCAGCTCTGACAGAGTCGGCAGCACAAACACTCTGACGGCAACGTCCATCACGGTGAACAGTGGCGGAACCTTCCAATTCAATCACGATGACACCACCATCAGTGCGACACTCAACCTGAATGGCGGTAAGCTATACCTCTGTGATTCCACCAACACCACAGGCACGACCTTCTCAAAAATCAATCTTCAGGCGGCCAGTACGCTTGAAACCGAATGGAAAGGCAGTTATAAGATCAGCGAACTGACCGGCAGCGGCAACCTGAGCGTCAAAAAGCTCAATAATTCTGACAATGCTACGCTGACCATCTCCACGCTGAAGGATTACACCGGCACCATTTCGACAGCCGGTGGACACACTGCCGATCAATGGACCTTGCAGCTGGGCGGGGTCTCGCAGGCATCGGGCAATGCCACTATCAATGCCCCGGTGACCCTCATCGAGGGCTTCAGGAAGACCGGAGCCGGCTCCGTCACCATCGATACGCTCAATCTGCTGGCCAATAAGGCCATTGAGGTGAGCGAGGGCAGTCTGATCCACGACGATGTAACCTACACCGCCCTGAGCAGCGACGAGGCTGCGAGCATCTCCCGCAGCACTGACGGAAAATGGGGGTTGTTCGAAGCCGGTAACACACTGACCGTCAGCAACGCCAAACTCACGACCGCGAAAGCCAAGGCATGGGGCGGCAATTTCTCCAATGTGAGCATTGCAAACACGGCGGAAAAAGTTTGGCTCACCGGCGACAATACGACCAAGGAGCTCAAGGATGTCGACATCCATGACAAGCTGTATGTAGGAGCCGGTTCCTACGGTAACGGGCACAAGGTTTCCGCAACGGTTTCCGGCAATTTCAGCGCGGCAGGGCTCGTGGTGGGTGCGAACGCCTCCATCTCGTTCGCCTCGCAGGATCGCACCATCGGGGATCTGGAGATTCTGGGCGGCAGCGTGACACTCGGCACCGCGGAGAGCCACGAAAGCCATACGCTAACCGTCAACAACCTGACCATCGGGGGCAGCAATTCAACGCTCAACGCCAACCTCAAGCTGTCGGATGGCTCCGTCGTCACGCTGAAGGAGGGCGCTTCCCTGACCCTCGGCTGCACGGTGCAGCTTGCCGGCAACACCGCCTTTGTCGTCAGCGCACCGCTGACGGAGACCGGCACCGCGCTCATCATGAGCGGTGTGGATGGTGTGCTCACCGCCTCGGGAGAGAGCGTCACCAAGAGCTGGACGCAAATCGGCGACACAGACCGCTGGTACACCACCCTTGCTCTGACATCCGAGGCGGATGGCTCCTACACCTACACGATGGGCAGCGGTAGTCAATGGCTCGTCTACGATAACACGAGTCAGAGTCTGCTGATGATGGCTCCCGAACCCGCCACGACCACGCTGAGCCTGCTGGCGCTCGCCGGGCTCTGCGCCCGTCGCCGGCGCCGCTGATGGCAGCTCTTGATGCGCGCCCCCGTCTGCCCTGCGGACGGGGGCTTTTTGTTGCGGCTGCGGACGCAAGCGCAGGAAAGCCCGCAAGTCGTTCGCGATAAGGACTTGCGGGCTTTTGTTCAACCAAGCCGGTTGTCAGATTCGAACTGACGACCATCCGATTACAAATCGGGAGCTCTACCACTGAGCTAAACCGGCGGTTCGGGCGCGATTGTACACAAGAAAGGCCTGCGTATCAAGCCTTTTTTGCGCGGGGTTCACTCCGCGCGCGGGGCGGGCGCGACCAGGCTGCGCAGCTGCTCCAAAATGCCCTCGCCCACATAGGTTTGGGGCCATTTGATGGCGGGCAGCTGCTTAGTGAGCTCATAGCGGATGAGGTTGTCGCCCGTGGCATCGTTGAGCTCGCGGCGCGCCTTGGCCATGGCCATCAACCCCAGCGCCTCCTGCTCGGAGCGGTAGCGCACGGCGTCCGCCTCGGCCTTGGCCTTAGCGAGCGCACCCTGAGCCAGCTGCTCCTGCTTGCGCGCCTCGGCGCGGCCGATGGCCTCCTGCACTTCTTCCTCGGCCTTGGCTGTCTGCAGCTCGATTTTCTTCTTTTCGAACTTCTGCGACTCGGCGACCTTGGCGGTGATCTGCGCGCTCACCTCTTTGGGCGGGGTGGTGCTCTGGATGGCGATACCCGTCAGCTTGAAGGGGGTGTTGTCGAAGTAGGCATTCATGTTGTCCATGACCTGCTTCTTAATGTCGGGGAAATGGCTTTTCACTTCCAGCGCTTCGTAGCGGCTGACGGCATCGCGGATGTACATGCAGAACTGGGGGCGCACAAACTGGGAGTAGGCATCCTGCACCAGCTCGTCGGGGTCGACCTCGCGCTTGTCCCAGCCGCCGTACTGCTCGAAGAACTGGCGCACGGAGGCTTCGTCCCTGTCCACGCAGAAGGTGAGCGAGGCTTCGGTGTCCACCAGCAGGTTGTCCCGCGCCTGAATGGCCTCGATGCGCTCAATTTTGGAGTAGGGCGTCACGCTGACCAGCTGGACACTCGTGCGCCACACCCAGCCCGTGGACGAGGCGCCGATGCGGATGCCCTTGAACTCGGCCTCGCCGAAAATCGGGCGCTGCTGCACATAGCCGGCATAACCGGCGGGGATGAACTCGTTGCTCATGTTGGACATGAACCACACCCCCGCGCCCAGGATGGCAAAGCCTGCGGCCGCCAGGACGGTGGAGAGGGATGCGGGCGAAATCAGCTGCTTGGGAACGCTCATGCTGCTCAGTGTAGCAGCTGACCCGTGCGAGTCAAGCGCAAAGGGCGTTGACTCGGCGGCGGTGAGAGCTCATAATGGCGCTATGAGCAGCCTGGTGACCGAATGCCTGAGGGATATGAACGACCCGCGCGTGCGCCGCGCGCTGGAGGTCTACCGCCGCAGTTTTCCCTACAGCGAGCAGCGGGAGCCCGCCGCGCAGGAACGCATGATGCGCGATGAGGCCTACCGCTTCGGGCTGCTGCGCGCGCCGGGGCGCGACGTGGGGGCGCTCCTGTGGTGGGAGCATGCGGATTTTCTCTATCTGGAGCATTTTTTCGTGTACCCCGAGGAGCGCAATCGCGGGTGGGGCGCTGCGGCGCTGCGCTGTCTGCAAGCGCTCGGCAAGCCCATCGTGCTGGAGATTGAGCCCCCGCAGGACGACATCTCGCAGCGGCGGCGCGCTTTTTACGAGCGCTGCGGCTTTTGCACCACGAAGCATGCGCACCGGCAGCCGCCCTACCACGCCGGGCAGGCCGAGTTGCCGCTGGTGGTGATGAGTTACCCGCGCGCCGTCGATGCGGCGGAATACGCCGCGTTCAACAGCTTCCTGCGCAGCTATGTGATGCGCGCCTCGCGCGCCTGAGCCGCCGCGCGCCGGCGGATGCGGCAAATACCTCAGCGATAGCGGCGGCGGCGATCGAAACGGCTGAAGGGGTGTTCCTCGCGCTCGCGGCGCCCGGCGTAGCGCTCCTCGCGGTAGCCGCCGCGTTTTTCGCGCGGGCGGCGGGGGCGGTAGTCCGTGCTCTCGTTCTCGCGGTAGCCGCGGCGGCGGTGCTCACCGGGCAGCTCGGGGCTCTCGACATAGCCGCGATCCTCGCGCAGGTTCACCTCGTAGCCGCAGATGCGGCAGGAGGCCAGGCGCTCGCAGAGCATGGACGCGACCTCCGGCGACACCTCGATGAGGCTGTGCTTGGCGAAGATGCGGATATCGCCCACGCTGCCCTTGGGGGCGCCGCCCTCGTTGTAGAGCAGCCCGGCGATGTCCTTGGGGCGAATGTGCAGCAGCTTGCCGCCGTTGAGAAAGAGCTGCACGCTCTCCTGCAGGCGCGGCGCCTGCCCGCGCGGACTGTCCGCTGCCGCCTTGGCGGGGGCGGCGGCGCGCCCGGGGCGATCCTCGGGGATGGACTGCAGCTCGCGATGTCCCTTGTCCACCAGCAGGCAGAACATCGCACAGAGCAGTTTCTCGGACTCAACCTCCAAATCGCGCAACTCCTCCGGCAGCTCGTGCGCTGCGGCGGCCTTGTCCAAAATCTCGTCCACCAGGGTCTCGCGGCGCGCGGTCTCCACCTGCTCCGCCGTCATGACCCGCTCGCGCGTCAGGCGAACGCCGACGAAGCGTTCGATGCGCGCCAGCAGCGAGAAATCGCGACGGCCGATGAAGGTGACGGCGCGCCCCTTGCGCCCCGCGCGTGCCGTGCGGCCGATGCGGTGCACATAGTCCTCGGGGTCGCGGGGCAGCTCGAAGTTCACCACGGTGTCCACATCGTCGATGTCGAGCCCGCGCGCGGCGATATCGGTGGCGACGAGCACATGCAGGTTGCCGCGGCGGAAGGAGTCCATGACGCGCTCGCGCAGCGTCTGCGGCATGTCGCCGTGCAGGCGATCCACGGCGTAGCCGCGCGCCAGCAGGCCGTCCACCACATCGTCCACCACGCGCTTGGTGTTGGCAAAGACCAGCCCGCGGCGCATGCGCCCCATCTCGATGAGGCGGCTGAGCACCTCGATGCGCGAGGAGAAAATCACATCGTACACCACCTGCTCGCAGGTGGGCACCGTCATCACGGGGCGCTCAATCTCGATGGTCTGCGGCTCCGTGGCGAGCTCCTCGATCAGCGCGTGAATCGGCGCGCTCATCGTAGCGGAGAAGAAGAGGGTACGGCGCGAGGCGGGCAGCTGCGCCACCACGCGCTCGATGTCCTCCTGAAAGCCCATGTCGAGCATCTCGTCGGCTTCGTCGAGAATCAGGGTGTTCACCTGCTCCGTGTGCAGCTCCCCCTGCTCCATGAGGTCGATGACGCGCCCCGGCGTGCCGATGACGAACTGTACCCCGCGATGCAGCGCCGCCAGTTGCGGGCCGAAGGAGGCACCGCCGTAGATCGCCACCGCCGACACGCCCTCCATGAAGAGCGCCAGCTTCTCCACCTCGCGGCAAATCTGCACCGCCAGCTCGCGCGTGGGCACCAGACACAGCACCTGCACCGCCGCCAGCTCGGGGTCTATCCCCTCCAGCGCGGGGATGGAGAAAGCCAGCGTCTTGCCCGAGCCGGTGTGGGAAAGCCCCACGACATCGCGCCCCGCCAAGGCCGGGGGAATGGCCTGCTCCTGAATGGGAGAGGGGGATTCAAAGCCGAGCACATCGATGGCTTCCAAAATTTCCGGGCAAATTCCGAGGTCAGAAAAGGTCATGACGGCAGGCAGATTGCCCGAAAGTGCGCCGCTTGTAAAGCGCAAAGGCTGACAGCCCGCGCTTTTCACGATTCCGCACCGTCCGCAGCGGCTTCGGGGGCGGAGACAGGCGGCTCAGCCGTCTCCCCGGCGGGCTCCGCAGCAGGCTGCTCAGCGGGCTCCGCGACCGGCTCTTCGGCGGGGCAGTGCGCCAGATAATACTGCGCGGCGGCGTTGCCCTGCGCGGCGGCACGCTGCCACCAAACGCGCGCCTCCGCGCGGTTCTCCGCGATGCCTGCGCCGCGGTAAAGCAGCAGCCCGTAGCGCATCTGCGCCACGGCATCGCCCGCGCGAGCCTGCGCCAGCAGCTCGGCATTCATCACCGCCAGCCGCTCGCGCACATGCTCGGCGGTGGGCGTAGGTCCCTTGGGCACAAAAGCCTCGCGCGACGGGCGCGACACCGCCCCCAGCGAGCGAATGAGCACCGGGAGCACCAGAAAGGCGCCCATGGCGTACACCGCCACCATCACCCAACCGGCGGGCGAGCGATGCGTGCGCAGCAGAAAGGGGCGGATGCGCCGACGCGCCGACGCCCCCTCGCCGCCCGAGTGCCCGCGGCGCGCGCGGCGGCGCGATGCCCCCCGGCGGCTCGACACGCGCACGCGGTGCGGCATGCTCTCCAGCTCCGGCGCACGCGACAGGCGGCGGTGGCGCTCCAGCCAGCCGTCGTAGTGGTAGCGCTGCTCCTCATCGCTGAGCACGCGGTAGGCCTCCGCCACCAGCTTGAAGCGCTCCTCGGCGGCGGCGTTGCCCGGGTTCAGGTCGGGGTGGAAGCGCCGCGCCTGGCGATGGTACGCCGCCTTGAGCTCCGCCGGCGAGACCGTGGGAGCGACATCCAGCAACTCGTAGTAGTCAGTGCGCATGGTTCCCGCAACACGCTCTCAACTGATGCCGGGGCTGCCAGCCGAGCGCGCGCAGGGGCGCCGTATCGGGCAGCGCCGAGCTGCACCCGCGGTGCCCGGCCGCGCTCTCCCGCGCTGCCGCCGGAAGCCCCGTAAGCGCCTCCAGCATGGCGTAGGCTTCGGCATGCGTCAGCGATTCACCGCAAACATCGTAGCAGCCGCTCGGCGCATCCGCCAGCAGCAGCAGCGCCCGCGCCGCGTCATCTGCATGCACATAATTCAGACGCCGCTGCGGAGGGCCGGGCAGGCGAGGCTCGCCCGCGAGATGGCGTCGCAGAAGCTCGCAGCGCCCCTCACCCCACAGCGCCGCCAAACGCGCCACCACGCCGCCGCGCGCCAGCACC
>JBJEVL010000071.1:0-3493 GCA_051884335.1 Akkermansia sp.
AGATTTTTGAAGCCGTATTTTCTGTACGGCACTTCACCCAATGCGTTTGCCCTGCGATTTTTCTTGTCACAGAGGCGCGTGTATGGTGTTATGGAGAAGATGCTTCGGATATCTCCCCGCTTGCAACGCAAGATGCTTGTTGGCTTGGTCGTGCTGCTGTCGGCGGTGGCGGCGTGGCGGGGCTTGGTTTCGATGAGCGCCCGAACAGCAGCTATCGGTGTGGCGGGGCAGCCGACCGAGCAGGGGCTGCTCGTGTTGCGGGTGGCACGTTTGGGCCCGGCGGAGCGCGCGGGGGTGCGCCCGGCAGATGTGTTGCTGACGATGGACGGGAAGCCCGTGACATTCCCGGAGGCGCTGGCGGCGTTGCTGCAACAATATCGGCCGGGGCAGGAGCTGGCGCTGACGCTGCGCCGCGATGGGCAGGAGCATCAGTTGCGCGTGTGTCTGGCCGATGCGGAGGAGATGCGGCGCCCGCGCGCGCGGGCGGTGTCGCCCGTGACGCCGGAGGATTTGGCCGCGCTGGATACCTTGCAGCGCACGGTGGCCTGTTTGCTGGCTCAGGAGCCGCTCAAGCTCCGGGAATTGCAGGGGGTGGTGCAGATGATGGAGCAGCGAATGACGGCTCGGGACGAGGGGGAGCCGCTGGTCGTGGTGTTTGCGGATGAGGCCGGGATGTGGGAGCTGGAGGCGTGGCGCGGCACGCTGTGGGTGCACTGCGAAGGAACTTCCTATCAAGTGGGTGTGCAGCCGCTGCCGCCCCTGTTGCGCCGTCGTTTTGAGCAATTTTCCCGAACTGTGCCATGAAATACGTTTGCCTCTTGTGTTGGTGTCTTTGTTGTCAGCTGGGGGCTCAGGAGTTGAAGCCTGAGCTGCGCTCGTGCTTGGAGTCGTATTTGGGCTTGCGCCTGGCGGAGGAGGTGCAGGATTATCGCCGAGAGCTGGGCAAGGCCTTCGATGCCGAGTTGTTCCTGGGCTCTTTTGCCGCCCGGGTGCAGCGCGGCGTGGAGTCGGACAGTGTGGAGGGCGCGGATTGTCCGGCGGCGGCGCGGGAGGCCGATCGCTATCTGCGCCGCTACCGGGGCGATGCTGATGCTGAGGTCGTTGTCGCCCGGGCTCGGCAGTATGTGGAGCACCGCTTGTTTGACGACAGGGCCGCCGCCGCACGCGAGTGGCGCACGCTGGCGCAGCGCTTGCATCGCGAGTATTTGCCTGTTTGTCGGGCGCGTGAGCAGAAGAAGGAGGCCGAGCTGCTGCAGGCTTTGGCGGCGCAGCCCGGTGCGCTGAGCTTCCCCAACGGCATGGTGTGCGAGGTGCAGCCGGGGGAGGCCGATGTGCACGACATCAACCGTGGCACACGCGAGACGGGTATTGATTTTTTCACGCGTGTGACGGATGACATGCGCTTTGCGGACTTGCCCGAGCTGATTCAGTCCTTGGCGCCACAGCTCCCGAAAGCGTCGTGTTGGACCTTTTATATTCCTCATCGTGCGGTGCTTGCGGCTGCCGAGACCGCGCGTCGCGAGGCCGAGGAGAAGCGCGAGAAGCGGGTGGGGCAGCTGAATGCACTGCTGGGGCGCAAGCCTGCCAAGGCGGCGGAGAAGCCGCGGGAGGAGGCAGAGCCGTATGCCCCGCTGATGAAGATACGCGTGTGGCGGGATGACCCCTTGCACCCCTTGGAGGTGCTGCCCGATTGCACGGAGCCGATGCTTTGATAGGAAACGTTCCTTTTGACCCCTCTCTCCCGATGAAACGTGCTTTGTTATGCTTGATGCTTGTGGCGATGCCGGCTCCGGCGTTGACGGTGGTTCATGGTGTCGCGACGCCGCGCTCCTGCAGTGTGTTGACGGGGCGCCCGCTGCGCTCGGCTGATCGTTGGTTTGCGTTTGGCAAGTTGAGTTTGCTGGGCGGGGACCATTTGCCGCCCGCGACGGCGGAGCGCCTGGCAGAGCTGGGCAAGCTGAGCTCGGGGCAGGAGGCTACGGAGACGGTGCACGCTTGGCAGCAGGAGTTGCTGGCGAGCGTGCGACCGGAGCCGGTGGCCTGTGTCTGTGCTGCGGTGGTGCCGGGGCTGTGGTTTGCCCACGAGTGCGATCGCGAGCCGGAGCTGCTGCTGGCGCAGCTGGGGCGCTATCTGACGGCGGGGGGCACGGTGCCGGAGCTGCAGCCTGCGCTGGCGCGGCTGTCTGCGTGGCATCCCAAGGCGCTGGCGGCCTTGTCGGATCTTCTGTTCCGCGACCGCGCCACGGATGGCTCGCGCGAGGCCTACGCCCTGCTGAGCGATCCGGAGGGTGCTGCCGAGGAGCTGTTGCTGGGACCGCATGCCGCGCAGATGGCGCCCTTGGTTCGGCGCGCGCTGCACCGTGCGGAGGAGCTGCCGGAGATGTTCGTGCGCCGAGGCTTGCGCCACTGGCAATATGAGTTCGGCCACGAGCTACCCCCGGCGGTGCGGCGGACGATGGAGATGCTGGCGGCGCGGCGCGGGGGAGCTGCGCCCGACACGAGCGAGGTGTTGAAGCTGGCAGACAAATTGCCGCCTGAGTTGCAGGGGGTGTTGCCGCGCTGCCTGCTGGCGTTGGATCCTGCGTGCAGCCCGTGGCGTCCCTTGGATGATGCGGAGGCCTCGCTCTTCCTCATGCCCGATGTGTCGGCGGTGCGCCTGCCGCAGTGGAGTGATGCGCTTTTCGGCAGGAGCGATCAGCCTGAAAAGGGGCTGTGGGCATCCGTCAAGTCGTGGTTCGGCGCCGCTCCGGAGCCTGTGGAGGAGGATGTGGCGGCTTTGCGCCGCCTGACCGAGGGGGCACGCTTGGGCGCTGTGACGGCTTTTGCCCTCAAGGAGGCCGAGATGGTGCTGCCGGAGGGTTACCGCCGCGCGCTCATGGGTGTGGAGGGTTACGACAGCTTTACCTCGTACATCCGCGTTGAGCTGTTGCAGGATGGTATCGACATTGTGGTCACGCCTCAGGGGCCGCGTTTCTCGATGGATGATGAGGGGCTGCGGCGCGAGGCGCGTGCGCTGCAGCTGGCGCTGCACCGCGTGGTGCTGCGCATGGCTTGTCTGGAGCGCGACGGCAGGACCGAGGTGCTGCAGCAGGCTGCCCGCGCGCTGGCAGAGGTGTTGAACGCGAAGCATCTGTGGCCGATGCTCATCAACCAGTATGAGTTGCGCGGGGTCAGCCCGGCGGCGCTGCATGCGTTGCTGACGCATTTTCGTGGTGCGGCACAGCTGCAGCGGGCGCTGGCGGTGACGCTGCTGGGCGAGCGGCAGATGCGCGCGCTGGTGGCGGTGCAGGCCGAGACGCAGTTGGCGGCTCCCCTGTTCCTGAAGTTGCTGGACCCGGCGGTTTCGGCGGCTGAGAAGGAGAAGCTGCGTGCTCATGTGCGCCGCGAATTTGCTGAGGAAATCGGCTGTGCGGAGCAGTTGCCGGAGTTGCCCGAGGGGGCGGCGCCGGAGCTGCAGTGGTGGTTTGGCGCGCTGCTGGCGCAGCATGAGCCG
>JBJEVL010000072.1:0-3482 GCA_051884335.1 Akkermansia sp.
TGTTCGGCCCTGGCTCTTGCTGCTGTTTTGGGCAGCTGCCGGAGCTGCTACGATATCGCGTTCTGCGAGGATATGATGGGGCACAGCACGCAGGAGGTCGTGGCTTGGCTGGGAACCCCCACCGCCATGAGCTGCCGCTACGGGGTGGATGAATACATCTGGTGCGGCAAGGCGGCTTCCCGCCGCGAGTCGATGGCCGGTTCGCCGGGCATCCGCGAGCAGTTCCGGGATGATGAGGGCTTGCAGCATGTGCACTTCACCTGCGCCCCCGGGGGCGATGACCATGGCGAGGATGACCCCCGACTCGTGTTCCGCTTCTACAACAACCAGGCCTGCGGCTACTACTTCTACCGCGCCGACAAGGTGTGCAACCGCTTCGTCCCCGAGCACTTCGAGGAAGCCTACAAGAAGCGCCGCGAGGCGGAGACTTCGCGCTGAACGGCGTCCCGCCCCCTCGCGGCAGAACCCACCGCGGCGGCGGGTCGCTTTCCTCAGTCATGGGGCGCGGCAGGGCGCACTTCGTTCTTGCCGTCCGCCCGGGACTGCGCTACAATGAGCCACGATGGAAGCCGACTACACAGAGGATGCCATTCAGACCCTGGACTGGCGCGAGCACATTCGGTTGCGTCCGGGGATGTACATCGGCAAGTTGGGGGATGGCTCCATGGCGGACGACGGGCTGTATGTCCTGCTGAAGGAGGTGATGGACAACTCGATTGACGAGTTTGTCATGGGCGCGGGCAAGAAGATTTTTGTGCGCATCGAGCCGGACGGCACCTGCGAGGTGCGCGACCGCGGGCGCGGCATTCCGCTGGGGAAACTCTACGAATGCGCGGCGCGCATCAACACGGGCGGCAAGTACGACGGCGAGGCCTTCAAAAAATCCGTGGGGCTCAACGGTGTGGGCATCAAGGCCGTCAACGCCCTGTCGGAGTATTTTGAGATTCAGTCCTACCGCGAGGGGCAGACGCGCCGCATGTGCTTCGAGCAGGGGCTTTTCCGCGAGGGCAGCGATGTGACCGAGCCGACCGACGAGCCGGACGGCACCCGCGTGCTCTTCCGCGTCGACCGCAGCATCTTTGCCCCTCAGGCGGCGTTCAACCTCGAGTTCGTGGAGCGCATGTGCCGCTACTACGGCTACCTGAACACGGGGCTGACGCTCAACCTCAACGGTCGCAACATCTACAGCCGCAACGGTTTGCTCGACCTCCTGCGCGAGGAGATGAAGGAGGAGCCGCTCTACGAACCGATCCGCCTTGCCGACGCCGACATCGAGGTAGCCATCACGCACGGCGAGCAGTACGGCGAGGACTACTACTCCTTCGTCAACGGTCAGCACACCACGATGGGCGGCACGCACCAGTCCGCCTTTCGCGAGGCGCTGACCAAGACCCTGCAAAACTACTTCAAGAAGAATTACGAGGCATCGGATATCCGCTCGGGGATTCAGGCGGCCATCAGCATCAAGGTGATTGAGCCCGTGTTCGAGTCGCAGACGAAAACCAAGCTGGGCAGCAACACGATGGGCCCGGGCAAGGAAACCATCCGTACCTTCATCGGCAACTTCCTTGCGAGCGAGCTGGACAACTACCTGCACCGCCACCCCGAAATCGGCGAGGCGATGGAGGAGCGCATTCGCGAGAGCGAGAAGCTGCGCAAGGAGGTGGCGGGCGTGACGGGCAAGGTGGCCAAGGCGCGCGCCAAGAAAGCCAAGATTCACACGCGCAAGCTGCGCGACTGCCGCGTGCACTACGACAGCCGCCACAAGCGCGCGGAGGAGACGATGCTCTTCATCACCGAGGGCGATTCGGCCAGCGGCTCCATCACCACGGCGCGCGATGCGGAGACGCAGGCGGTGTTCTCCCTGCGCGGCAAGCCCGCCAACAGCTTCGGCATCAACCGCGCGGCGCTCTTCGAGGAGCGCCGCAACGAGGAGCTCGATTTCCTGCACCTGGCGCTCAACATCGACCGCAGCATGGACGACCTGCGCTACAACAAGGTTATCATCGCCACCGATGCCGATGTGGACGGCATGCACATACGCCTGCTGCTGCTCACTTTCTTCATTCAGTATTTCAAGCCGCTCATCGAGGAGGGGCACCTCTTCATCCTGCAAACGCCGCTCTTCCGCGTGCGCAACAAGCAGCGCACCCTCTACTGCTACAGTGAGGCTGAGCGCGACCGTGCCGTGAAGCAGCTGGGCAGGAACCCCGAGATTACCCGC
The DNA here is from genome assembly GCA_051884335.1 of Akkermansia sp. GTDB lineage: Bacteria > Verrucomicrobiota > Verrucomicrobiia > Verrucomicrobiales > Akkermansiaceae > Akkermansia. The sequence goes on from JBJEVL010000072.1 coordinate 2,225, forward strand.
TTCAAGGGCTTGGGCGAAATTTCCCCCGCCGAGTTTAAAGCCTTCATCGGCGCGGACATCCGCCTGGAGCCCGTCACGCTGGAGCATGCGCACGACCTGCGCGCGCTGCTGCGCTTCTACATGGGCGACAACAGCGACGAACGCCGCCAGTACATCATCGACAACCTCATCATCGAAGAAGACCTCGCCTGATTTTCCCCACCCCACAGATCATGAAAACGCTCATCATTGCCCGTCACGGCAACACCTTTCGTCCCGGCGAAACTCCGACCCGCGTCGGCTCGCGCACGGATCTCCCCTTGGTCGAGGAAGAGCGCGGGCGCGGCATCGGTCGCTGGCTCAAGCAGCTCGGCCTGGTGCCCGACCGCATTCTGGCCGCGCCGCTGCAGCGCACCCTGAGCACAGCCGCGCTCGCGAGCGAAGAGCTGGGCAACCCTTGCCCCGTGCAGCCCGATGCCCGCTTCATCGAGGTGGACTACGGCCCGGACGAGAACAAGACCGAGGAGGAAGTCAAGGCGCGTCTCGGCGCGCTGGCCGCGACGGAGCAGGGGCTCGACCCCGCTGCCCTCAGCCCCGAGGAGCTGGATGCGCTGGGCGCCGCCCTCATCGACCGCTGGAACGCGGAGGCCATCGTGCCGCCGGATTGGAAGGTCGACGTGCCCCAAATCATCCGCAACTGGCAGCAGCTGGCCGATGAGGTTCGCGAGGGCGAGACGCTCCTCTGCGTCTCCTCCAACGGCACCATCCGCTTTGCGCCCCACATCACCGGAGACTACGCCGGCTTCTGCGCGGCGCACGACATCAAGGTGCCTACGGGCGGCGTCTGCATCTTCATCAACGAGGGGCAGGGCTGGCGCGCCACCGAGTGGGGTGTCAAGGCTTTCAAGAAAGTGCGCTAAAAACCATTAAACATCTGACATACCATGAATCTCAACAAGCTCAAACCGGCCTGGGTGGATGAATTCAAGGCCTTCGCCCTCAAGGGGAACGTGGTCGACATGGCTGTCGGTGTCATCATCGGCGGCGCCTTCGGCAAAATGGTCAGCTCGCTGGTCGGGGACATCATCATGCCGGCGGTGGCGATGCTGACGGGGGGCACCAAGGGCATGGCCGACCTGAGCTTTGCGCTGAGTGCCGAGGAGGGGGCTCCCGTCATCAAGTACGGGTTGTTCTGCCAGACCGTGGTGGATTTCTTCATCATCGCGCTGACGATTTTCGTCGCCCTGCGCCTGCTGTGCCGCCTGCGCGCCCGGAGCCG
>JBJEVL010000073.1:0-3461 GCA_051884335.1 Akkermansia sp.
CTCGTCATCCGTCTCGCGCACGTCACGCACCATCACGCCGTCATGCCCATGCTCGCGTGCATAAGTCGCCAAAAACTCCGTATTCACACGCTTACCCTGCGCCTGTTCAAAGTCAATGCTATGGTACGCGCTCCCCTTTGCATCCACCACCAGCGGATTCCGCAACGCGACGAACGCATAATAAGTCCGCCCGGGAGCCAGCTCGCGCAACTGCAACCGGTACTTCAGCTCATCCTTAGCCCGCTCCAGCTTACGCTCCGGGCTCGCCTGCTTCTGGCCCCAAGGATTTTCCGCAGCGAACATGGGGCGCATAATCATCCTGCGGAAGTCATCCTCGCCCAGCTCACGCTCCGCAAAATCAGCCACCGCTTCCAAGCTCCTCAAGGCATCGATTTTTTCAGCCAGCGAGTCATCAAAGCGCACGGCTTTGCTCGTGCCGCTCCAGTGCGCCGCAACTTCCGGCATGTCGGAGAACCATATGGCGTGAGCATTCTGCCCCTGCGCAGGGTCAAGCACGCGCAAACGCTCCGCACTTCGGCTCCCGTGGTACACCACCAGCGGCTCGCCGTTTTCGTCAAGAATTTTACTGCATTTTTTATCAATATCCTTGACTCGTCCCATTACTTGCAGTAGAATGCTTTTCGGAGCTCCTGACGTGCTGGTAACCACCCCAGTCTTGAACACGTCAAGGAGCTTTTCCTTTACCTGTACCTCGTGAAGATAAAATCCTGTGCGCGCCTTATTTTTCATCAATATGACTTCGCATACATAATCTTCACCGTTTATTGATATTGGAGCTGCAAATACATAACTGTCATCACCTCTACCTTTCCAATTAGGTGCATGCTCTATGAATACTCCATTCTCAATAACTTCTTTCACAGCAGAGAACGCGGCCGCTTTTATTCTCCCTATACCGTGAGCGATAGATGCACGGGCTGACGATTTATCCAGCTTCACATCTCCAAGAATAGGGTTATGCGCTGTATTGCCATACTGTTCCCAGTAATCCACCACGCGCTGCACCAAATCATTCTTTCCTGTTGGAGCAAACTCATTTCCTGTAATATTCGCTACAGGATCCATCACTTTCAGCTTCTCAATTCCGAAGCGGAATGTTTGCACTTTCTCCCAGTCACCGAACCAGCGCTTGAAGGCGCGCGTACGCACCTGCAACCACTGCCGCTCGGTGAGATTGGTAGTTCAGCGCGCGGAGGCTCGCTTTTTCCATGGAGGCGGTGAAATCTGTATTGATATCAGGCTGATTTTCCTTGACAATCCCCGGAAAATACTCTCTAATGTGTGTAGTCTCTGTTCTATTGAAGGGCTCCGCTCCTGCGCCCCTCCTGCCCAAGAACAGAGGCTTTTTCTCTATACTGACATTCCGATTGTCGAGCTTCACACGAGCGCCTGTCTCTGTGTCTGGATGCTTCGCCTTGCGCAAAAACTCAAAATCAATATCTTCTCCCTTGACTTTGCTATTCGGAGTGATATTATCATCCTTGACAGGACGGCGGGTATGCAGTGTCCGGGCACTCGACGGGTTGAGAGTGTCGCCGGTAGGAAGCCCGGGAGCTTTACCGTCAAGCTCGACAGTCACTGTGCAAGATTGTCCGTCCTTTTCTACTTTTGCTCCGGAAAACGGCTTATCCGCATCCGCTTCAAACGCAGAAATGAAGGTATAATATTCCTTATTTTCTGATTTATTGAATCTCAAAGTGACACAAAAGCTCCCACCGGGAGCTGCCCCGACGCCGGCGGAGAGGGCGGCGGCCGCTGCCCGCAGCGCGCGGGAGCGTTTCGGCAGCGCCTGCGGCTGCCCCGTGTTTCTCTGCATCATCCGCGATGAGGCGCGCCTGGAGCTGCGCGCGCTGAGCCCGCAGGGGCTGTGGTCGCTGCTCGCCGTCTACCCCATCCTCGCGCAGGGCTGCCCCGCCGAACCCAAGCAGCGCGAGGGCGATGGGCGCTCCCCCGAGGGCTTCTACCGCCTCACCGCCGCCTCGCTGCACCCCGGCAGCAAGTATCACCTGGCGCTCAACATCGGCTACCCCAACGCCTACGACCGCCGCTGCGGGCGCACGGGGTCCTTCATCATGATTCACGGCGGCGCGCGCTCCGTGGGCTGCTTCGCCGTGGGCGATGAGCCCATCGGGGAAATCTACGGTGCTGTGGCAGCCGCCCTGCACGCGGGGCAAGCCTTTGTTCCCGTCCAGATCTACCCCACGCGCATGGACGCCCCCGCCACGGCGGCGGATGCGTTGCGCCGCCACCTGCGCCCCGGCTGGCAGTACAGCGCCGCCCACGGGGGTGCCCCCTACCCGGACAGCGACAACGATTGACGAAAGCGCCACACGCCGCGCGGCGGCATCGTCACCATCGCCCCCTTGCCCCGCCCCCGAAAAAGGTGTAAACCGAGGGCATGAATACCGACAGCCCCGCTCTGGGCATTGATTTGGGCGGCAGCAAAATCTACGCCGTGGTCACGGATGCCGAGCAGCGCATCCTGAGCACGGCCAAGCAGCCCACCCCGCCCGATGCCGACCCCGCCACCCTCATCGCCCGCATGCTCGACACCGGTCGGCAGGCGCTCGCCGCGCTCAACATGGAGCTCGACGATGTCGGCTGCATCGGGGCGGCCTTTCCCTCCCCGGTCGATGCCGAGACGGAGCACTGCACCCTCGCCTCCAACCTCGGCGGCCAAAACTTCCCCGCCAAACAGCTTTTCCGCGAGCAGTGCGGGCGCGAGGTCGCCATCGGCAACGACGGCGATCTGGGCGCGCTGGCCGAGTTCCGCAGCGGTGCCGGGCACGAGGGGGAAAACTCCCTCATCGCCTACTTTGTGGGCACGGGGCTGGGCGGCGGCGTCATCTACCGCGGTGAGCTGATGCGCGGCAAGCTGGGCATGGCGGGCGAGTTGGGGCACATGACCCTGCGCAAGGGCGGTCGCCCCTGCCACTGCGGTCGCCACGGCTGCGCCGAGGCCTACTGCAGTAAGTGGGCCTTCGTGCACAGCATCCGCAAGATCCTGCGCAAAACCGGCGGGCGGCTTCCCCTCTCGGAGGACAAGTTCAACAAGAACAGCACCAACATCAAGAGCAAGTACCTGCTGCAAGCCTACCGCGCGGGCGACCCCGTGGTGCAGAGCGTCGTCCACAAGGGCTTTTTTGACCTCGGTCTGGCTGCCGCCTCGGCCTGCGCCTTCGCCGCCCCGGATCGCATCGTGCTCGGCGGCGGCGTGGTCGCTGCCTTCGGCGAGCTCATCCTGCCCTCGTTCCGCGCCGGCTTCGAGAGCAACCTGCTCGGGCTGCCGCCCGAGGCTATCTCCCTGTCCCTCTCCACCCACGGGGACAACGCCGTCGCCATCGGCGCCGCCCTCCTTGCCCGCACCCGCCAACGCGCATGAAAACACACGCCCAGAAGAAGCTCCCCGAGCGCATGACGCTTGCCACCATCGACACGGG
>JBJEVL010000074.1:0-3453 GCA_051884335.1 Akkermansia sp.
TCCCCTGGCAGGACATCGCCGACCACGCCCGCCGCCTGAGCCGCCTGTTCGCGCCCCTGCTGCCCCGGTTGCGCCGCAGCCTGACATCTGCCCGGGTGGCTCTGCCGGGCATTTTCCTCCTCGCGCTGGGGGTCGGGCTGATGCTGCGCGCGACCCGGAGCGATGGTGACATTCTCTGCCGCAGCGCCACGGCGGAGCTGCTCGTGCAGCCCCGCCCCGTCACTGTCGCCGAATACGCGCAGTACCTCGACGAGCAGGAGGAGGACACCCCCCACTGGGAGCTTTACCCCGAAAACTGGGCGGCGCAGCGGCAGCGGGAGCAGGCACCCGTTGCGGGTATCACCCATGCTCAGGCGGAGGCCTACGCCCGTGCCCGGGGCGCGGTGCTGCCTTCCGCAGGCTGTCTGCAACATTTTTACGCCGCCGCCGCCGCCGCTGAGGGCGCAGCGACCGTGGCCGAATGGAGCTCCACCCGCCTCGGCGAGCTGCTGCCGGGTCTGCCGCAGGGCGACGGCCCCGTCGCCGTCTCGTCCGCCGCCCCCTATCCCCCCCTTCCCGGTGCGGAACGCGCCTCGTTCCGCATCGCCACCCCCCATCCCTAATCCCCCCCCCCCCGAAGCATCATGAAGCAACTCCTCCTTCTCCTGTGCACCGTTGCAGCGCTCCTCAGCACCGCGGCGGCTCAAATCGATGTGCGCCTCGAACCCGTGCGCCACGACTTCATCGTCGGTGAGCATGTTGCGCTCAAACTCACCCTCACCAACCACACGGACGGCAGCATCTCCCTGAGCAACCGCCCGGAGCGCCCCTGGCTCAACTTCGTCATCACCAAGCGGGGCGAAAGCGCCCCCGTCTCGCCCACCGCGGCGCCCAAGTTCCCCGATGTCACCCTCGCACCCGGTGCCAAGCGCTCCTTCCAAGTCGACCTCAAGAACTTCTACCGGCTCGAAGTCTCGGGCAGCTACAACGCTGTCGCCGTCATCCGCCAACCCAACGCACACGACACCTTCAACTCCAACCGCGCCCTCTTCGTGCTCACCAACGGCGGCAAGATGCGTTCCTTCAACGTGCGCGCGGGCGGCAAGAATCTGGAGCTGAGCGTGCGGCTCGCTCCCGCCGACGGGCATGATGCCCTCTTCGGCCAGGTCATCAACAGCGACACCAAGCGCGTCGTCGGCGCCTGCTTCCTCGGCCGCTACCTCAACTTCATGCAGCCGCGCATCATGCTGGATGCCGCGCAGAACCTCCACCTCCTCTGCCAATCCACCCCGGACTTCTACACCTACGCCGTCATGAACACCCGCGGTGAGCGCGCCCACTACCAGCTCTACCGCCGCGCCGTCGGCCCCGTGGATCTGCAAAGCACCGGCAAGGGCGTTGTGCCCGTGGGGCTCATCCCCTACGTCAAACCCAAGCCCGACGAGCAGAACATCCACCGCACCTCCGACCGTCCCTTCTGATTTCCCCATGAGCACACCCACCATCGCCATTGTCGGGCGCCCCAACGTGGGCAAATCGGCCATCTTCAACCGCATGGTCGGGCGGCGCATCGCCATCGTCCACGACCAACCCGGTGTGACGCGCGACCGGCTCTGCGCCCCCGCCCGCATCACCGACTACGATGCCCTGCTCGTCGACACCGGCGGCATCGGCTCCAGCCTCGACGACGGCTTTGCCGCCCGCGTGCAGCAGGAGGCCGACATCGCCATGGCGGCGGCGGACTACATCCTCTTCGTTTGCGACTGCCGCGACCACCTGACCCCCATCGACCGCAGCATCGCCGCGCAGCTGCACAAGAGCTCCGTCCCCGTCCTGCTCGTCCTCAACAAGGCCGACACGGAGAAGCAGGAGCTGGCACTGGGCGAGTTCACCGCCCTCGGTTTCGACGACTATGTGTTCACCAGCGCCGCCCACGGACGCGGGTTCCCCGAGCTGGCCACCAAGCTCAACGCCGCCCTCAAGGCGCTGGGTGCCACCCCCAAGGCCGCCGAGCTCGCCCCCGATGCCGACCCCGAGGAGGAGGCCGAGCGCGAGGAGGTGAGCGCCGATGCTCCCGTGCGTGTCGCCATCGTCGGGCGCCCCAACGCGGGGAAGAGCTCCCTCATCAACGCCATTCTCAACGACCGCCGCACCATCGTCTCCGACATCGCGGGCACCACGCGCGATGCCATCGACATCCCCTACTGCCGCGGCGAGCAGGACTATGTGCTCATCGACACCGCCGGCATGCGCCCCCGCAGCAAGCGCGACACCTCCGTGGAGGTCTTTTCCGCCATGCGCAGCGAGAAAGCCATCCGCCGCTCCGACATCTGCCTGCTGGTCATCGACATGGCGGCGGGCGTCACGCAGCAGGATCGCCGCATCGGCGCCGCCATCGCCAAGGAGAACAAGCCCTGCATCATCGTGGTCAACAAGTTCGACCTCTACTGCCCCGATGCCCCCGCCGCCGCCCGCCGCGAGGCCGTCAGCGAGCACATCCGCGAAAACCTCTTCTTCCTGAACTACGCGCCCCTGGCCATCGTTTCCGCCAAGGACGGCTCGGGGCTCAACCACATCTTCCGCGCCATTGACCGCGTGCGCGAGGGCGCCCGCACCATGCCCGGCACGGGCGAGCTCAACCGCCTGTTGCAGCGCGCCATGGAGCAGAATCCCCCGGGGCAGAGCCGCACCCTGCACAAGCGGCTCAAGCTCTACTACGCCACCACCGCCCTCAACGAGCGCTACAGCACCATCCCCGTGCCCACCTATGTGCTCTTCGTCAACGACAAGCGCCTGCTGAGCGACAGCTACGCCCAGTACCTGCGCAACACCATCCGCGCCCGCATCAACGGCGGCGACGGCATCCCCATCGTCCTCTCCCCCCGCTCGCGCGTGCGCGACAGCAAGTAAGGCAGGGGTCTCACTCCCGGCTTCCCCGCCCGCGCGTGCGCGACAGCCCGCCGGGCGGGTCGGAGCGGCTTTTCAGCCCGCCCCGCTGTACGCCTTGGTCGCAACGGGGCTTGCCATGGCCGCTGCGGGGCGAAGCGGCTTTCCGCCCGCCCCGCTGTGCGCTCTGAGCTGTGCGGTCGCGCAGGTTTTCCCCCGCAACGGGTGAGACCCTCCCGGTTTACCGCGGCTCATGCGCGGGTGAGAGCCGCGGCAAAGCGCTCGGTGAGCTGCGGCTCGCGCAGATAGCTCACCAACCGCTCCAGCATGGTGGGCAGCGGGGTGCGCGCAAAGGGGTGCAGCGCCTCTAATCGGCCGTTATCCAAGCGAATATGCCGCTCCGCGGGATATTTGGCGGCGGCAGCGGCATCGGGACGCACCACCACCTGCACGGCGGGGTTCAGGCGGCGCGTGAGCTCGGCCAGCTCGCGAATGCTCACATAGGAATCGGGGTTGGAGACATTGTAAATGCTACCGCTCCCCCCCCGAAGCAGGATGGCCAGCAAGGCGCGCACCGCATCCGCCGTG
>JBJEVL010000075.1:0-15596 GCA_051884335.1 Akkermansia sp.
CGTTAATGTCATCGGGAATGTCATCGAGCTTGCCGGATGGGGAATCGGGCAAATCGGGCTGTGTCTCGGCGGGCAGCACGGTGGTGTCCACCGACGGGGCGTCTGCGCTCGGGGCGGGTGCTGCCGGGGGCGGCTCCTCCGTGATGGGGGTGTTGAGGAGCGGATCGTCATCGCGCACAGTGTCGTCCTCCTCGGCGGGGCTTTGTTCTTCCTCCTCCTGTGTTTGGGGCGCAGCAATGTCGCGGTAGAGGAAAACACGATCTCCCCGCAAGACGATGCCGGAACGGATGTCGGCGGCAATCATGCCGTTGCGTGAACCTTGGGAATTGGACACGCAGAGATTGCCCGCGCGGTCGTTGGAGCCGTCTGCCGGGTGGGAAATGAGGGTCGTCCCCGGAACGGGAATCGGTCCGAGCATGCGCAGCAGGCAGAAGCCCTGCTCGGGGTAAACCTGGTGCACAGCTCCCAGATGCAGGGGTGGGGGCAGAGTCGCCTTGTTCTCTTCAGCCTCCTTCTGTGCCGCTGCCGGAGCCGCCTGCTGCTGCCAGCTGCAGGCCGACAGGCACACAGCCGAAAGGGCAGAGAACAGGAACAGGCGGGGAAAGGAACTCATGACGGAGAGTAGTTTAGGCAGCTCAAGGGGCTAGGTCAAGCGTGCGGCGGGTCAGTTTATCGGCGCGCGCACGCGGGAGCGTGTCAGCTTCGGCTCCTGGGGCTCGCGGATCATCCGAGTGTGTGTCGCCGCGCGCATGCCGGGGAGTGTCAGATACCGTCGCAATAGGTCAATGATCCGTGGCTGTGTTCCCTCATGTCCGCCAGAGTGACCCCTTGCAGGTAGTCGCGAATGACATCGGCCAAGCCCTGCCACACCGGCAGGGTGGCGCAGGACTCCCGCAGCACGCAGGTATTCTCGCGCTGTGCCAGGCATTGCACGGGCACCAAATCCCCCTCGGCGGCCTCCAAAATATCATAGGCGGTGTACTGCTCGGCCGAGCGCGCGAGCCGGTAGCCGCCCGCCTTGCCCCGCACGCTGGTCACCAGGCCTTCGCGCAGCAAAATGGCCATGATGCTCTCCATGTATTTTGGCGTGATGTGTTGCCGCTCGGCGACATCGCGCAGCGAAACAGGACCCCGCGACGCATGCTCGGCAAGGTCGAGCATGATGCGGAGAGCATAGCGACCCTTGGTGGATATCCTCATCATGTCGCCTCTGATTGTAAAGAGGTGGGCAGGCTGAGTCAAGGAGAATATCCCTATATCTCTGTAGGATAATCTCTCAGATCAGCGTGGCAACCAAGCGCTGCACGCGTTCGTTGAGGAGAGTATCGACCGCCATTTTCTGCTCAATGCAGCGCTCGGCGTGGAGCACGGTGCCGTGATCACGCCCGCCGAAAGCGGCGCCAATGTCCTGCAGGGAACGCCCGGTGTGCTTGCGGGCCAAGTACATGGCCACCTGGCGGCTCTGGGCCACAACGGCGGTGCGGCGACGCCCGTTGAGGTCGGCCACGCGGATGTTGAATTCATCGGCCACGCGCTGCTGGATGTCGGCGATGCTCACGGCGCTGTCGCCGCCGCGGTTGCTGCGAAGCTGGTCGCGCAACTGGGCGCGGGCATCGGCCACGGTCAGCGTGCGGTTGCAGAAGGAGGCATAGGTGGTCAGTTGCACGAGAGCCCCCTCCAGTGCCCGCACGGAGCGGGTGATGTGGGTAGCGAGGAACTCGACGACCTCCGGCGTGAGCAGCTTGTTGCGCCCGTGGTTGAGACGGCTGCGCAGAATGGCCAATCGCGTCTCGTAATCCGGGGGCAGGAGGGAGACGGTCAGCCCCTGCTCAAAGCGCGAGACGAGGCGTTTTTCGAGGCTGGTGATGGCGCAGGCAGGGCAATCGGCCGAGAGGACAATCTGTTTGCCGCTGGAGAACAGAGCGTTGAAGGTGTGGAAAAACTCTTCCTGGGTCTTGGATGTGCGGGCGAGGAACTGAACATCGTCGATGAGCAACACATCGGCCTTGCGGTACCTGCGGCGGAAAGCGGCAATGGCATCACCCTTTTTGCCCACGGCATCGATGTAGTCGTTCATGAAGGTCTCGCTGGTCAGGTAGAGCACCTGCGTGCTGTCATCGCGCTGGCGAATGGCATTGCCGATGGCCTGCAACAGGTGGGTTTTTCCCAAGCCGGACTCGCCGTGGATGAAAAGCAGTCGCGTGCTCTCGCTGCGGTTGGCCACCGCCTGGGCGGCGGCGTAGGCAAAGCTGTTCGTCGAACCGACGATGAAGTTCTCGAAGGTGAAATCGGTGTTGAGCCCGCTGTTGAGCATGCTGCGGCGCGGGAAGCTCACCTTGGTGCTGCTGCGGCGGGGAGCCGGCGATGCGGCAGGCCGGGGGAGGGTCGGCTTTGCTGCTGCGAGCGGGGCGGGGGAGGGCAGGGTGCTCCCCTCGGGAACGAAGACGATGCGGCGCGGCGCCTGCAACACGCGGGCGGCAGCGTGCGCCAAAATGTCCTGGTAATTGACCTCGACCCAATCAATCATCATGGATGCCGGGTAAGCCAGCGTCAGGCAGGTGCCGTTGTCATCGACGGGTGCCAAGTTGGAGAAAAGCGAATCGAGGGCATACTGGCCCACCTCACAGTGGGAACGCAGTTCGGTCAGCATGCGTTCCCAAAGTTCCTGTACTGTCATTGTTGGCTCCATGTGTCGATGAAAATTTACGGTCGGAAATCTTGCCTCTCCTCCTGCCGCCGACACGCGCCGCCTTCGCCGGGAAAGCAGTCACTCGTTCGGCGCTGCGGCCGGGGCGGGGGAGATGCGGGGAGAACTATGCCATGTGCCCCCCCGCCGCGAAAGAATTTTTTTTTGCGCGGACGAGATGCCCATGCCCATTCATCCATATTCCACGGGGGTTCCACGAACTAAAAAAAACTGCGTCTGCAAACAGCATGTAGTTAAGGAATCTTGATTATTATTTTTATTTCCCGAGCGGCGCCGAAATTCCCGTGGAACATTTTTCGTTTTCTTTTTAATCCATTAACGCTAAACGAGTTAAACTATTTTTTAACCGGGCGCAAAAGGTCTGTGACGCTCCCGGATGGGTGTACTCCTAAGTGCTTGGGCAGAGCACTGTTATCAGTTTCGGAAATGCTGCCACCCGCCACCGAGCGTGGAACAGCCATTGGCGGTCAGGGTGCCGATGCGGGTGAGCACGACGGGAGACACAAACTCCCGCTCCGCGCGCAGAGCCTGCTCAGGGCTCAAAGCAAAAAGCAATTCGTAATCCTCGCCATCGCTCAAAGCCTGCTGCACGCTGCAGCCGGGGTGGAGCGGCAGTCGCTCGGGAATGAGCTCATAGCCGCAGCCGGAGGCGGCCGCCAGCCGCGGCAGGTCGGTGGCCAAGCCATCGGAGAGATCCATCATGGCGCGAGGGCGCAGCCCCGCCGCCGACAGCGCCCGCGCCAGTGCCACGCGCGGCTCAAAACGCAGGTGCCGTTGCGAGGGAAACGAGCCGCCGAGGCGCCCGCTGACGAACAGGACATCGCCCGGGCGCCCACCGCTGCGCAACACCGCGCAGCCCCTCTCCACCCGCCCCGTCAACGCCACGTTGACGGCCAAGCCGTCGACGGGCAGCGAGGAGGTTTCACCGCCGATGAGATGCACATCGTAGGCACGGGCAAGCGCCTCCATGCCGCGGTAAATTTCCTCCAGCAGAGCCACGGGACGCGAAGGGTGCGCCAGCACAGTGACCAGCGCATGCTCGGGCAGCCCGCCCATGGCGGCGATGTCGGAGAGGGTTCGTGCCAGTGCCTTGCGCCCGATGAGCCTCGGCTCCGTCCCGCGCAGAAAATGCACGGACTCCACGACAACATCGGTCTTGAGCAGCGTATCCCAGCGTGCGTCTCGCGGCACAACGGCGCAGTCATCCCCCGGCCCCACGACACCCGCTTCGGTCGGGCGCAGCAGTCGCAGCAAACGCCGCAAAACAGCGTTCTCGCCCAGTTCGGCCAATGAAGGGACATCCGGCATCAGGGAAAAAACATCATGTAGAGAATCGTGCTCAGGTTAAACAGCGCATGGAGGATCATCGGCAGCCACAAGCGCCCCGTCTTTTCCAGAAGAATACACTGCACCACACCGAAGATGCTCAGCGGCAGCATCTGCACCAGCGAAAGATGAATCGCGCCGAACAGGAAACCGCTTGCCAGCGCCGAGGGCCACATGCCCGCCCGCCGACGCAGCACGCGATACAGGAACCCGCGGAAACAGCATTCCTCCACCACGGGAGCCCCCAGCACGGCCGCGACCGCAATCACCAGCATGGCGGCCGCATCGCTCTTGCCGAAGAGGGAGACAATCTCCTGCTCCGGGGGACAGTGAGTCCATTCGATGATCCAAGCATCCCAGCCGAGCGATTGCAGCAGGAGGAGGGGGATATAAACCGCCGCCAGCGCCCCCGCCAGCGCAGCTCCGGCGCGCAGGAAGCCCAGCGGCTTGTCACAGCGCGGCAGGGTCGCGCAGCGCCACACCATCGGCACATAGAGCACCCATTGCAAAGCGAAGGCCAGCAAAAGCTCGCCCCCGCCGCAGGGCTTGCCGGCCGCCGCCTGTGGTTCGGCGGCTCCCCCCCACGGCAGCGAAAACGCCATTGCCAGAAGCAACAGCGCACCGAACAGCGCAGTGTACCACACATCCCAGCGCGTGGGAAAGCGGCCCGCCTCTCCCGCCGGCGTCGTTGAGCGCCCGAGGGCATACACCAGCACGCACAGCGCGCCGGAGCCGAGCAGACAAGCCAAGCACAACCAACCGTAGAGAGGGAGCATGTTCAGCGTAATTATAAAGTGGGCAAGCGCAAGTGGCAAGACTAAAGGGGGCTGTAGGCAATGGCTCCGCACAGCCCATCCGGCGGAGACAGGAGCTCCACCACAGGCGCCGGCGAAAACAGGGGCCGAACGCGCCCCGCCGCCAGCTCAAAGGGAAACTGCTGCGCCCGCAGCACGGAGTCGCCGGCCCATTTGACCAAGGCTTCGGCAATGCACCAGCAGAGGAAAAATTCCCGCTCCGGGCAGCCGCGCTGACAAAACGCGCGCCACTGCGACTCTTCCATGATGCGCCGCGCCATCGCCGCCCGGTTGCGCAGGGGGCGCGGGGCTTCAATGTCAATCCCGACCTCAGCACCGTGGAAAGCCAGCGCCAACCATCCGCCCGCATGGCTGATGTTGAAGGGCTGCGGCGGGAACAGCGGCTTGCCGTGCGGCCCGCACACCAAATGCACCTCACCGGGCTCGCAGCCCGCCCGACGCGCCAGCTCCCGCTTCAGCAGGCAACGCACCGCCGCAAAACCGGAGCGGTTACTCCGCGCGGCACGTTCGCGCTCGCCCTCGTCCAGCAGACTCAGATCGGCAGGCGGCAAGGCATTCAATCGGTAAAAGGCATAATCCATCGTGTACTCAGAAACGGGAAAGAATGACCAGAGGGGAGAGCGGCGGAAGCATCCCCGGCAGTTGGTGAAAGCGAGCCGAGCAAAAACGCCCCTTGTCCACATACCAGACACGACGCTCCGGCTCCAGCCGACGATTCAGCACCGGCTTCCCCTGCGGATCGGCATAGCCGCAGCACTGCGCATGCAGCGCCCGCGTCTGATCCAGCGTCTGCCGGAGCTCCCCGGCGTAGTCGCGGTCGCCGTGATCGCGAAACCAGGCTGCCCAAGCAGCTTCGGCGCGTTGGTAGGCCTCCGTGCGCGGCTGCAACCAGCAGTCGCCGGTCAGGGGGAACGAAGTATCCCGCTGCAAACGGCGAAAGGAATCGGCATCCTCCCGCAGACTCGGACTCAGCAAGCGCAGCGCCTCCGCCGCCGTATCCGGAGCCTCGGTCAGGCGCAGCAAATGGAAGAACACATAGGCTCGCGCCAAGGCGGGGCAGGAGGGAGCAGGGGTGTTCACCACCGCCGTCAGGAGCTGCGCCAGTCGTCCCTCGGTCGCCGGGGGGTGCTCGGGCAAGCCCAAGAGCTGCCACAGGGGCTCGGGATGGCAAAGCTCCACCCGCGCCTGCTGCGGGTCCGCGCGGCGCACCTCGCTCGCCTGTCCCAACTCCAAAAGCGGGTCGAGGCGCGAGCGGCGCAGGCGCAGTTCACCATTGGCAAACGAGGGAGCCTCCTCACTGACATAGGCCGACCCATCGGACATTTGGGTGTGGTACAAGCCGGCGGCAAGCGCGCGGTTGCTGCCCAGCTCATGCAGCAGCGACACCTGCTCCGCCGTGGCGGGCGAAGCCGGGCCGAACGTGGGCTCCTCGCCCGCCAGAATCCCGTACCATCGGGACAGTTTCTCGGGCGGCAGATGCAGCAGCTCGCCGTGCAGCATCCTTTCCAACTCGGCAGCCTCCGGAAGCGACCGCAGAGACTCCAGCCATTGTCGCGCCGGTGCGTACAGGTGCAGAGCAGGGGAGCGCAGCAGGTCCCGATAGTCCGCATAACTCATTCTGCGCCTCAGCTGCTGTTGCAGGCGGGTAAAATCCGCTATTTCGGTCAACATCTGCGTGCTGAGCCGATAGAGCGGCGAGCCCGTATCGCCCCCGCTGCGAAGCGCGGAGCGGAACTCCCGCAGCGCCGCCGCATCGCGCTCGCAGTCGCCCGTCAGCGCCGGCAGTTCGGCAGGCAATTCGGCGGCAGATTCCGGACGGTGCGGCTCGGGTGCCGCAGCGGCGTGCTCCCGGGGCTCCGCGCCCGACGGCGATGCCGGAGGAGGGGGGGAGGGCAAGGCGGCAACCAGCAGCGCGCTCCCCGTCGCCCCACACAGCGCCAGCAGAAAGGCCCCCAACAGGTACGCTCGCCGACGATCAGCGCGAGCGGTGCGCCGCAGGCGCGCCAGCAGCACATCCGCCGCACGGCGTTCCTCCTCCGTCAGGCAGAGCTCTGGCAGCGCCGTCATCGCCTCCAGCTCCGCGAGCAGCCTGCGCACGGCTCGGGCACCGCTCGGCGGGGGCGATTCCAAGTACAGCCTCAGCTGCTCAAGCCGCCGCCGTCGCTCGTGCTCGCGCTGCGCTGCGACCTGCAGGTTGTCGTGCAGGGCAGTGCTGCGAGTCGTTGCAGCGGCAGGATTGGGGCGCGATCGCCGAGCCATGGAAGCATGTTATCACAGACCCGGAGCGGGGTCAAGGATGCGGTTCGGCCTTGACCGCGCCTGCCGCCCGCGCTATCATACTGCCCATGAAGCGCATCGGCATCTACGCAGGCAGTTTCGACCCGCCCACCAACGGGCATTCTTGGATGATCCGCCGCGGCGCCGAGCTCTTCGACGAACTGGTGGTGGTGCTCGCCGTCAACCCCTCCAAACAGGCGTTCATGAGCCTTGAAGAGCGCCGCAGCTGTCTTGCCGACCTCGTGCGCGAGATTGACTCCGGCAACGTGCGCATCGAGGTGGTCGACAGCGGCTTCCTCGTCGACTTTGCCAAGGATGTCGGCGCCAGCTACCTCCTGCGCGGCATCCGGAACACCCCCGATTTCGAGTACGAGCGCACGATGGCGCGCCTCAACAGCCGCATGGAGCCCGACATCCGCACCCTTTTCCTCACCCCGCCGAGCGAGCTGGAGGAAATCTCCTCCACCGTCGTGCGCAACTGCGTCGGCATCCCCGGCTGGCAGCGCTGGGTGCGCGCCTGCGTGCCGCCCTGCGTCTTTGAGCGATTGAGCCGCAAGCCATGATCTACTGGGACAACAACGCGACCACCCCCTTGGCTCCCGAGGTACTCGAGAGCATGCTCCCCTACCTGCGCGAGCGGTTTTTCAACCCCTCAGCCGCCTATCCCGAGGCCAAAGCCGTCCGCCGCGCCCTCGAAACGGCGCGCGAACAGGTTGCCGCTCTCCTCGGTGCCGAGCCCGATGAAATCGTCTTTACCTCCGGCGCGACCGAGGCCACCAACACCGCTCTGCGCAGCGCGGTGCGCTGCCTCTGTCCCGCCATCGAACACCCGGCCACGCTGCGCAGCCTCGGCTCAGAGAGCAGGGCGGTCATCGCCCCCGTCACCCCCGAAGGCGAAGTTGATGCCGATGCCTGGGCACGCCTGCTGCCCGGCTGCGATGCCGCCACGCTGGCGTGGGTCAACCACGAAACAGGGGTCATTCAGGCAGTCGGGTCGCTTGCCCGAGCCGCCGCCGAAGCCGGCGCACGCGTGCATGTCGACCTCGTGCAGGCAGCCGGCAAAATCGCCCTTGCGCTGCATGAACACCCCATCAACTTTGCCTCGATCTCAGCGCACAAATTTCACGGTCCCAAGGGGGTCGGCGCTCTCTATGTGCGCCGCGGCACGCCTTGGAAAGCGCTGCTGCTGGGCGGGGGACAGGAGGACCACCGCCGCGCCGGCACGGAGAACGTAGCCGGGATCATCGGCATGGGGCGCGCCGCTGAGCTCGCCCGCGAAGCCTGCCGCGACCGCAGCGCCCTCGAAGCGCTGCGCACGCGCTTTCTGACCGCCCTGCGATCCGCCGGCATCGAGCCCGTCCTCAACGGCGGGGGCGCGAGCGCGCGCTTGCCCCAAGTGCTCAACCTGCGCATCCCCGGCATCAGCGCCGAATCGCTCACCCTCCTGCTCGAAGCGGAGGGCGTGCTCTGCGCTGCCGGTTCGGCCTGCACCAGCGCCGAGCCCGAGCCTAGCCATGTGCTGCGCGCCATGGGCATGCCGGACGCCGCCATCCGCGAATCGCTGCGGCTCTCCTTCAACCGCTACAGCGACGCGGAGGAAATCGACCGCGGCGCCGACATCTTCATCCGCTGCATCCGCAAAATCCGCTCCGTGCAGTCTGCGCGCACCGGTCCCGTCACCGTCTACCGCTGAGTCCTGCGCAGAGCCTCTCACCGGCATCCGAGAGGAATCCTTCCGGCGCCACAGAGAATCTTCTCTATACTTTACAGGGGACATACAGGGAATCGCTCTATACTTTAATAGAGGGAGGTGAGAAAAGAGAGCGCTCGGATAGAAATTTATAACTTCGCATAATATATGTAATGCAAAGTCAACTGACACATTTCTATCAGCTATGATCCGGGCACTGCGGAGATTGACCTTGATGTGCCGTAGCCGAGCTGCTAAGATGTTCGGGCGTATGAGTATGGTCGTTGCGGAACACTTGCACAAAACCTTCGGGCGTTTCGTTGCTGTCAGGGATGCCTCGTTCAGCATCAACAAGGGAGAAATCGTCGGTTTCCTCGGTCCCAACGGCGCGGGCAAAACCACCACCATGAAGATGCTCACCGGCTACCTGCCGCCCACCGCCGGCACCGCCCGCATCGCCGGACACGACATCATCCTCAACTCGCTCGAAGCCCGCCGCCACCTCGGCTACATGCCGGAGAACGTGCCGCTCTACGAGGATTTGCGCGTGTTTGAATACCTGCAATACCGCGCCAAGCTCAAGGGCATTTGCGGCAAATCCGTCCGCTCGCAAATCGGGCGCGCGATGGAGCGCTGCGGGCTCACCGAGCGCTACCGCAACCTCATCAGCACCCTGTCCAAGGGCTATCGCCAGCGCGTCGGTCTGGCCGATGCCCTGCTGGGCGAGCCCGATCTGCTCATCCTCGACGAGCCCACCAACGGGCTCGACCCCAACCAAATCCGCCAAATCCGCGAGCTGATCCGCTCGCTGGCCGCCGAGCACACCGTCATCCTCTCCACGCACATCCTCAGCGAGGTGGAAATGATCTGCAACAAGGTCATCATCATCGATCAGGGAGACATCAAAGCCGCCGACACCCCCGCCAAGCTCACCCACGACCTGCGCGCGGCCGGGCGCGTCTCCATCGAGTTCAAGGGCGAGCTCGAACCCGTGGTGCGCGAGCTGGAAGCTTTTGAGCCAGTCAAAAAGGTGCTGGTCGAAGGACCGCTGGACGACGGCTGGCAGCGCGTCATCGTGCGCGCCGAACCCGGCACCGACACCCGCGAAAAAGCAGCCGCCATCATCAGCGCCCACGGCTACCCCCTGCGCCACATCTACCGCCACATCCCCACGCTCGAAGATGTTTTCGTTGAAATGACGCGCCGCGACTAACCCCCCCCCCCTGCCCCCCATGTCCGACCCCACCCCCGCCATTCACCGCACCCGCAGCTGGCTGGTCACCCTCCACACCATCTTTGCCAAAGAACTGCGCAGTTTTCTCTGCAGCCCCTTCGGTTGGGTGCTGCTCGCCTGCACCATGGCCCTGCAGGGCTTTTGGCTGCAGGCCGTGCTGCAAACCATGAGCAAAGCCACCGGCGAGGGTGTCATGTACTACCTGCTCAACAACATCAACTTCTGGTTCTACTTCATCTTCATCTTCCCGCTCATCACCATGCGCTCCATGGCCGAGGAAGAGCGACTGGGCACGCTGGAGGGGCTGCTCACCGCCCCCGTGACCACCACTCAAATCGTCCTCGGCAAATATTTTGCCGCCCTGCTCTTCTACATCACCCTCTGGCTGCCCCTGCTGCTCTACCCCTGGATGAGCGACATCGGCAACTGGTACACCCACCTGCGCTACGGCATTGCCCCCGAAGGGCGCATCATCTACCACCCGGCAGACTGGTTCGGCCCCATCAGCATCCTGACCCTCTGCGGCAGCTTCTTCATCGCGCTGGGCATCTTCTGCTCCTCGCTCACCCGCAGCCAAATCATCGCCGCCATCATCTGCACCTGCCTCATGATTATGTACTACTTCACGGGGCGTGTCACCGAGCTCTGGGGCGAGTTCCCCGCCGCCCCCCTCTTCCACTACCTCTCCTGCACCGAGCAAATCAGCGCCTTCTCGCGCGGCTTGGTCGACACCCGGCCCCTCGTCCTCTACCTCAGTCTCGCCATCTTCACCCTCGCACTGACCGTGCGCATCGTCGACTACCGCCGCTGGCACCGCTGAGCCCCCACCACCACGACTCTCCACCCCCGACATGAGCAAAACCGCCTACCAAGGTCATCCCGATGCCCGGCGCAGCAAGGGCAGCCCCCTCGCCTGGCTCAACCTCATCCTGCTGGCCGTCATCGTCATCGCCTGCAACTACATTAGCTGCCGCGAATACGGCCGCCGCGACCTCAGCGAAGACCAGCGCTACACCATCTCCGAGCGCACCCTCAACGTCCTCCGCAGCCCGCAGTTGCAGCGGCGCGAAACGCCCGTCCACATCCGCTTCGCCTTCAAGCGCTCCACCCCCAACTACGCACGCATGCGCTCCCTGCTGGAGGAATACGCACGCCACAGCGAGGGGAAAGTCGTCATCGAATGCTTCGACCCCGTGCGCCAGCCCAACCGAGCCCGCGAAATCGCCCAAATCTACGGGGTCGAGTTCAACCAAAACCTCTGCGTCATCGATGCGCGCGAGAATGTCAACGCTCCCCTGAACTCCTTTGAGGAAGAAAAGAGCGACCGCAAGCATGTGCGCATCCGCCCCGGCACCTCCTTCGTCAAATACGAAACCCTGCCGGACGAGAGCCGCCGCGCCGTCGCCCTCATGATGGATGAAGTCGTCTGCGGCGCCATCACCGAAGCCATCGAAGGCGACATGCGCCGCATGTACGTCATCGAAGGCAAGGGCGGCGTCTCACGCGACAATCAGGAGCTGCTCGAAGCCGTCGGCCACATCACCAACTCCCTCAACATCCAGCTCGCCTGGGCCAACATCGCCGACGGCCAACTCCTGCCGGACGACGCGCAGGGGCTCGTCATCATCTCCCCGAACACCGACTTCACCGAGAGCGAGATGAACGCCGTGCGCGAGTTCTGGGAGCGCGACGGGCGCAACTCGCTGTTCATTGCCCTCAACCCCGCCGCCGACAAGCTGCCGCGCCTCTACCGCTTCCTGCGCGAGCAAGGCATCCGCCCCAACAGCGACCGCGTGCTGCTGCGCGACCGCAAGCGCGCCTACTACGACATCAGCGCCGTCTTCCCCAAAGGACTCAACTGCACCAAGAGCTTCTGGAACGGCTCCACCCACATCGACGGCCAGTGCATGTCGCTCACGCTGGAGCACGCCAGCGAAAACGAAGCGGCGCTGCGCCGACTGACCACCTACCCCCTGCTCCTGACCACCCCCGACTACTACGGCGAAACCCGCCGAGACCTCGAACCGGCCTTCGATGAGCGCGAGGACCACCCCGGTCCCCTGTGTCTGGAGGCCGCCGTCACCCGGGGCAGCACGCAGGATCCCAACAACCTCTCGACCCTCGTCGTGCTGGGCAACATCGACATGCTGGGGCGGGACAACGCGCGCACCGAGCAGCGCGACTACATGTACACCCTGTGGGCCTGGATGAGCCACCGCCCCGAATACGCCGGCAAGAGCGCCAACGAAGACCTGACCATGAAAATCGACCTCAACCGCCACACGCGCAGCGCGGTCGAATACCTGACGCTCATCATCATGCCCGGGCTGGCGCTGCTCATCGCCCTCTTCATCTGGAACACCCGCCGCCACTGAGTTGCCCCCGCCCCGGACATCTTCCCCCATCCACGCCATGCGTCTTTTCCGCACCATCCTGCTGTTCCTGCTGGCTGCTTTGGCCGTCACGATGGCCGTATTCATGGCCATCGACGGCAATCTCGCGCGCATCACCGGCTGGTACCGCTACGAAGTCGGCATGCCCCTCTTCAGCAGGGAGAATGCCGCACGGCTGGGCGAAGTCTCGTGGATGCGCCTGAGCGACCTGCACGACACCATCGAATGCAGCCGCGATGAGCAAGGCGCCTGGTGGATCACCACCCCCTTCCACGACCGCCTCAACCCCGAAGTTGTCGCCGGCATCCTCAACTTCACCGCCCGGGCCAAGCTCGTGGAAACCCTGCCCAACACGCGCGGCATCCGCCGCAACATGCGCGAATACGGCGTGGAGAGCAACCCCATCCGCATCACCCTCAAGGTCGCCAATCACGACGGCGACTACAGCACCGTCGCGCGCTACACCCTCGGCAACCCCTCCCCCTGGCTCGAGGACGCCGGGAACGGCATCGACGTCATCCCGACCACCTACCTCCGCACCGACTTTTACGGGAGGGACAAGCGCATCCACGTCGTCAGCGGCAACATCTCGCACTACTTCAAGAACGGGCTCGAAGCCCTGCGCGACCCCCGCCCCCTGAAACTCGAGCCCGAAGCGCTGCAGGAAATCAGCATCACCGGCAGCGGGGAGCACAGCGCGCCCCTGCGCCTCCACCGCCTGAGCAGCGAATCCCCCTGGACCATCATCGAGCCCATCCCCACCGCAGCAGATGACGATGCCGTCCGCCGCCTGACGACCCGGCTCTGCCGCCTGAGCGCCCTGCGCGTCAGCGAACCGGTCGACGTAGAGCTTCCCGAAACGCCCGAGTGGCGCATCCGCCTGCAAAGCAACGACGGCACTCCCCCCATCGAGCTTTGCCTCTACCCCCCCTTCCGCGATGCGGAAAGCGGCAGCGATCACTGCTACGCCACCGTCAGTGACCGCCCCGTCGTCTTTACCCTGCCGGCTGAGCGCCCCATCGGTCGACAGGGCAGCTACGCCAACCTCATCAACGCCGTGTGCGAACTCCCGGTGTTGCCCTCCAAAGCGATGGCGCAGATTCGCGCCGGTCACAGCACCACCTACACCCGCGAACTGCAACTCAGCCTCCCCGAACTGCGCTCGCTGCAGCTCCTCGACATCGACCCGAAAGACATCGCGCGCTTCTCCCTCATTGATCCGCAGCAGCACCACAGCCTGCTCTTCCGCCTCATCCCCGGCAACACCGACAATCAGGTTGAGGATGTGTGGGTCTGCAGCGAATCCCCCGGTCGCCGCCGCCCCTACACCGCCGAAAGCCCGCTGGTGCAGCGATTCCTGCGCAGCCTCGGCGACATCCCGGCAGAAGCCGTCGTTGCCGATGCACGCCCGGGCGAAGACATGACACCCCTGCTCTCCCCCTTCGGCCTCGACCACCCGCGCTACATCCTCATGCTGCAGCCCAACCCCTGCGCCGTCCGAGCCAAAATTTTCGGACAGGATCTGCCGCTCGTCAAAGACCGCCAACCGCGCACTGTGCTCATTGCCCGCGCCACGGCCCCCGGCAACAGCCGTGCCGCATGGTACGCCCACGAGCTCAACACCGGCAGCATCAAACAGCTCAAACCCCTCTTCACCCGCCAGCTCTCCCTGCGCGTCGCCAAGTGGAAGCAACGCTCGCTGACCGACTTCCCCATCTCCGCCGTGCGGCGGCTCACCCTCGGCTACGCCCAAGCCCCCCTCATCATCGACTACGACTACATCGGCGAAAGCTGGAGCGGTACCCTGGACGGCCAGGACATCACCCCGCGCATCAACCCCCACCGCGCCGAATACTACATCCGCCGTCTGCAAAAGCTCAAGGTATCTCAATGGCTCGAAGCCGATGACCCCGAAGCGCTCGCCATTCTGGCAAAGCCCGTGTTCCGCGTGCAGCTCGATTTGGAAATCGTCGACTACAGCGATGCCGAGGCCGCCATCATCCGCAGCAAGGAGACAGCAAGCGCCGACAGTGATGATACGGAGGCTCTCCTGCAAGGCGGCGACGCCGCCACGGCAGAACAACTGCGCGACATCGCCCTGGCCGAGCGCCCCACCCGGCGCGAAACCCGCACCATCGAAATCGCCCCCGCCGTCTACGACAGCGACAAACCCCACTTCTACGGGCGGCTGGTCGAAACGGGAGAACTCTTCCTGCTGACCTTTGACGATGCCCAAGGGCTCGCGGGCGACATTCTTGACATGTGAGCATGCTTTTTCCTTGTCAGCCCCCCACCGCTGTGACAGAATGGGCGGGCAAACAGGCCACAGTGGCGGAATGGTAGACGCAGGAGACTTAAAATCTCCCGGCTTTCGGGCTGTACGGGTTCGAGTCCCGTCTGTGGTACTCAAAACGGATACCAAGAGGCTGCGGAGGAAACCCCGCAGCCCTTTTGTTTCTGAGGATTACGCTTGGATGGTGCCGCAGGGTGGGGCATGAGTGGGTAGCCCCTTTGGGTGCCCCTCTCTTGCCGGGCGGGGGGTGCACCCAAGCCACGCCGGGACATCATTGAGGCGTGCAGCTCCACCGGCGGCACTCCGTTCTCATCCACAACTTCGGAACATTTGTTCACAAGGGGTTGATTTCCGATGAGGGAGTGCTACAATACTCCCGGAGCTTGGCGCGTGCCTCCTTCAGTGGGGGTCTTGAACACGTTGCCAAGCTTTTTCGTTGAGCTCCGCATCGTGAAGGCACTCCCCCCCATCAAGCGCCGCCTCAACATCCGGCTTGCCCGGATCTTCCGAAAAGAACCTGCAACAGACAACGGCTTTCCGAGCTTGACTCATTCCCGAATTTCTGCCAAGACACCCCCGCTCGGAGCGGGATGAAGCATCTCTCTGTTTGTCTAAGTTACCTCCGAGCCTTTTTTGTACCTGACCGATCACATGGATCGCGCGACTTTTGCACCCTTTCATCTCACTCCCCCCGCGGGGGAACTCCTTTTCACCGATGCGTCAGACCGCCCGCGCGCGTCAACCGTTCTTCTCCATGGAGTAGGAAGCCTTTTCCATGGAGAAGGTCAAACCACCCCCCTCCGGCACACAGGGCAAACGCATTGGGGAATATGACGCGTTATAATGTCATAAAATCAACAA
>JBJEVL010000076.1:0-3422 GCA_051884335.1 Akkermansia sp.
GTGGTCGGCGCCACATCCTCCCCCGGCAGAAGCGCGTCCAAACGCGCCTCGACCTTGGCGGCGCTTTCCGCCACAAGAGACTTGATATCCATGACAGGGAGAAAAGGAAACGGATTTACGCCTGCCCCTGCACCAGCAGCTCGGCAATCTGCACGGCGTTGAGCGCCGCGCCCTTGCGCACCTGGTCGCCCACCACCCAGAGGTTGAGGGCGTTCTCCACCGCCAGATCCTTGCGGATACGGCCGACGTAGCAGGTGTCGCCGTTGGTGGAATCGAGCGGCGTGGGCCACACATTGTTGGCGGGGTCGTCCATGAGCGCCACGCCGGGCATACCCTCGTAGCAGGCGCGGGCGCCCGCCACATCCACCGGCTTCTCAAACTGCGCGATGCAGGAGATCGAGTGGCTGCGGTACACGGGGACACGCACGCAGGTGCAGGTGACATTCAGCTCGGGCAGCCCCATAATCTTGCGCCCCTCGTTGAGCATCTTGAGCTCCTCCTTGGTGTAGCCGCTCTCCGTGAACGCATCGATCTGCGGCAGCACGTTGAACGCAATCTGGCGCGGGTAGGTGTTCATCTCCACGGGATGCCCGTCGACAATGGCGCGCACCTGATTCTCCAGCTCGGTGATGCCGTGCTGACCGCTGCCGCTGACCGCCTGATAGCTGCTGGCGATGATGGTCTTGAGCCCGAACTTGAGGTGCAGCGGGTAGAGCGCCATCAGGGTGATGATGGTCGTGCAGTTGGGGTTGGCGATGATGTTGCGCGGGTGCTTAAAAGCCTCGCTGCCGTTGATTTCGGGCACCACCAGCGGCACATCGGCCTCCTGGCGGAACGCGGAAGAATTGTCGATGACCACAGCGCCCGCCGCCGCCGCGATGGGGGCGAAGCGGCGCGAGA
Organism: Akkermansia sp.; assembly: GCA_051884335.1. Classification (GTDB taxonomy): domain Bacteria; phylum Verrucomicrobiota; class Verrucomicrobiia; order Verrucomicrobiales; family Akkermansiaceae; genus Akkermansia. Next base: position 901 of record JBJEVL010000076.1, read on the forward strand.
TATCCCCGCCGGCCGAGAACAGCGCGATGTCGACATCGCCGAACGACTCCTCCGTCAGCTCCTCCACCGTGAGCATCTGCCCGCGGAAGCGCACCTGTTTGCCCGCCGAGCGCTTGGAGGCCAGCAGCTTGAGCGAGACCAGCGGGAAATGACGGGTCTCAAGGCAGGACAGGATTTCAACGCCCACCGCTCCGGTGGCGCCCACAATGGCTACTCTGGGGGTATTCATGTTCACGTTCACTGGGTGAAATCGGCACCCTCTGCGGGTGCATGCGCACGCGAGTATACAGGAAACGCCCCGCTTTTCAAGCGCAAACCTCTTTTTTCTTGGCAAGCGGGGGCAGATGATAGTAAAATCAACCCAGCCGAACGAGCTTTTCCCCTCTCACCATGTCACAGCCCATTCTCATTGTTATTCCCGCCCGCTACGCCTCCACCCGACTTCCGGGCAAGCCCCTTGTCAAGATTGCCGGGGTCGAGATGATCAAACGCGTGGCCGATATCGCCGCGAGCATCTGCCGGCACAACGACAACTGCCGCTATGTCGTGGCGACGGATGATCAGCGCATCGTCGACTACTGCGACAGCGCCGCCATTCCTGCCGTGATGACGAGCGAGAGCTGCCGCAGCGGCACCGAGCGCTGCTGGGACGCCGTGGGACAGCAGGAAACCGCCCCCGCCTTCATCATCAACCTGCAGGGCGACAACCCGCTCTGCCCCCCCTGGGTCATCCAGCAACTCATCGACGCGTGGAAAAGCGCCCCCGCCGATGTGTTCACCCCCTGCATCCACCTCGACTGGGCCGAGTATGACCGCCTGACCGAGAGCAAGAAAACCACCCCCTACAGCGGCACCACCGTGCTGGTGGACAAGGACGGCTACGCGCTCGCCTTCTCCAAGAGCACCATTCCCGCCATCCGCAAGCCCGAGAAAGCGCGTGAGCTGCTGGAGAAGAGCCCCGTGCGCCGCCATGTCGGCCTCTACGCCTACACCTACGCCGCGCTGAAAAACTACTTCGAGCTGCCCGAATCGGACTACGAAAAGGGCTGCGTGGAGGGGCTGGAGCAGATGCGCTTCCTCTACAACGGGCTGCGCGTCAAGATGGTGGAAGTCAACTACCGCGGGCGCAAAACCACCAGCGGCGTCGACTCCCCCGAGGATGTCGCGCGCGTGGAAGCCATTTTGGCGGAGTACGGCGAGTACGAGCTCTGATCCCCCATGAGCAGCAAGGACAGCCTCAAACCTCCGCAGCACCTAGCCATCATCATGGATGGCAACGGCCGCTGGGCCGCCCGGCATCACCTGCCCCGCGCCAAGGGACACGAGCACGGCGGCAAGACGGTGCAGCGCGTCATCGACCTCTGCCTCGAAAAAGGCATCCCGTGGCTGACGCTCTACGCCTTCTCCACGGAAAACTGGGGACGCTCGGCGCTCGAGGTGAGCGCGCTCATGCACATGCTCAAAAAATACCTGCGCGAGCGACTGCCCGAGATGCAGGAAAAACAGGTGCGCATGCACGCCATCGGCGAGCTGCACATGCTGCCGGAGGACTGCCGCGAGGAGCTCGACCACTGCATCCGCGAAACGCAACACAACCGCGCCCTCAACGTGGTGCTGGCGCTCTCCTACGGCTCGCGACAGGAAATCACCGCCGCTGCGCGCCGGCTGGCCGAGCAGGTGCAAGCCGGGCAGCTGCAGCCCGCCGACATCACCCCGGAGCTGCTGGAGCGGCAGCTCTACACGGCGGGCATGCCCGACCCGGACCTGCTCATCCGCACCAGCGGCGAGCTGCGCCTGAGCAACTACCTGCTCTGGCAGCTCTCCTACGCGGAAATCTACGTCACCGACGTGCTGTGGCCGGACTTTGACCGCGACGACCTGGAGGCCGCCCTCGCCTCGTACTCCTCGCGCGAGCGCCGCTTCGGCAAGCGCCGCAGCAAGGGCTGAAGCGGGCAAGCCCCCTAAACAAGCGAAAAACCGCCGCTACCCGCCCCATCCGCTCGGGAGGCTCTGCTGCTACGCCTCGCCCTCAGCCGCCCGCTGAACCTCCTCTTCCGGGGGCGTGTATTCGGTGAGGAAGCGACGGTAGCACCATCTTCCACAGTTAACGGTGCTCCTTCTCCGCTTCCTCTATCTGACGGAGCATGCGGTCGAAGTCGCTCTCGTACAAGCGATCCTGAATCACGCGATATTTTTCAAATTCACTCTCTGCAAAGGCTTTGGCTATTTCTGCCGTCACTGCCCCCTTGTGCGTCAGGATGTCAGCATCGTTGAACCGCAGGAAAGCATCCAGCTTGCCTGCCCAATCCGCCATGGTCATCGGTATTCGCCGCCGCGCCTGACGCGTAGCATAGTCCAGATACATGGTGACGATTTCGTTCAGCTCCGATATTTCCTCGTGGGTGAGGTAATTCTTCGCTACGGAAACATCTGCCTTCACAATCTTGCCTTCCGGTGCGTTTCTCCACGTGGTAAGCCCCATATGTTGCTTCCGGCAATCCGCACGATTCATGATGACCTCA
>JBJEVL010000077.1:0-3408 GCA_051884335.1 Akkermansia sp.
CCCTGAGTTTTTCCGTCGCCCCCACCGGCATGCGAGCCGCATTCTTCTTCGTCCTGCTGAGCGGTCTCGCCACCGCCGCCCTGCCCCGCTACCCCGACGCGGCCTCCGCGCTCGCCGCCGCTGCATCCACGCAGGGCAGCGTGCTGCTCGACTTCACCGGCAGCGACTGGTGCCCCGCCTGCATCCACCTCGACACCCGCATCCTCTCCACCGATGCGCTCGAGGAAGCCACGGGCGGGCGCTACGGCATCGTCACCCTCGACTTCCCCCGCAAGCCCGAAGCCGTCAACGCCATCCCCGCCGACGAGCGCGAGCGCCGCAGCAAGCTGCTGCGCGACTACCGCATCGAGGGGCTGCCCACCGTCGTCGTGCTCGATGCGCAGGGGCGCCCCTACGGCGTGCTGCTCGGTGCCGCCGGCAGCCCGGCCGAGTACGCCGCCCGCTTGGCAAAAGCCGAGGAGGCACGCGCCGCCCGCGATGCCGCCTTTGCCGCCGCCGAGCAGCAGAGCGGCGAAGAGCGCGCCCGCAGCCTCGCGGCGGGGCTCAACGCCCTGCCCGAAGTCTGCCGCGACAAGTACCCCGAGGTGCTGGACGCCCTCATCGCCGCCGACCCGCAGGACAGCACAGGCTATGCCGGCATCCGCCGTCGGGCGCAGCTCTACACCGAGCAGATGCAGGCCTTCCGCACGCTGAGCGAGAGCTTTGCGGGCAAGCTGAGCGCGGAGGAGCTGGAGGACTCGCTGCAGCGCTGCCGCGCGTTCCTGCAAACCCCCGACCTGCACCCGGAGGCAGCGCAGGCCTGCTACGCCTGCATGGCCGATGCCTACGCCCTGCGGCGCGACCTGCCCCACAGCATCGACTGCACGGCGCGCGCCATCGAGGCGGCGCCGCAAACCCGCATGGTTCCCCGGCTGCGCGCCAATCTGGAGAACATGCAGAAGCTGCTCAGGGACAAGCCGCTCCCCTGAGCCGGAAAGCCCCGCGCGCGTCTGCAAACGCATTGGTGCTTGATTTACCCCACCTGTTTTGCTAGGATAACAGGCATGACGAGCCTGTACCGATTCCTGTTTTCTGTGCTCTTGCTGCTCGCGATGGCGGTGCCGCAAGCCCTGTCTGCCCCCACCGTCATGGCCAAGAAAACAGCAGACGGTAAGTGGGCTTTCGTACCGCTCGCCGATGGCTTTGACTTCCCCGTCGGTCGCCCCAACGGCGACGGCTACTACAAATCGCGCGGCCTGCGACTCGCCACCCCCCGCCACCTCGGCGAGGATTGGAACGGCAACGCCGGCGGCAACTCCGACCTCGGCGACCCCGTCTACTCCGTCGGCATCGGGCTGGTCACCTACGCCGCCGATGCGCGCGGCCGCTGGGGCAAGGTTGTCATCGTGCGCCATGCCTTCCGCGAGCCCAAGACGGGCAAGGTGCTGTGCTGCCAAACCCTCTACGCCCACCTCGACCGCATCGACGTGCAGCTGGGGCAGCTGGTGGGGCGCGGGCAGCAGATCGGCACCATCGGCACCAACAACGGCATGTTCCCCGCGCATCTCCACGTCGAGCTGCACTTCAACGTGCTGGTCAACTGCGGGCACCAGAACATCCCCAAGAAACCTGGCAACTACGGCAACCTGACGGATTTCATCAACCACTACCGCAAGCTGACCCCCGAGCAGAAGATGGTCAAGCTGCCCATCGGCGGCTTCCTGCCCTACAAGGACACCGAAGGGCTGTGATGCCCCCCTCCGGCAGGGGGCTGCGACAGGACGCCTCGTCCCCGCCCGCTTCTCCCCTCCTTCCCCCACTTTCCCACCTTCCACGCTCAGCACGCGGTGAAACTCTGTCTCTTCGGCGGCTCCTTTGATCCGGTTCACAACGGGCATGTGAACATGGCGCAGGAGGCTATTCGCCGCTGCGGTCTCGACGAGCTGCATTTTCTCCCCGCGGCGGAATCCCCCTTCAAACCCGACAACCCCTTTCTCTTTCGCGCCGAGCAGCGGCTCGCGCTGCTGCGCAGCGCCACGGCGGGCCTGGAGCACATCCGCATCAGCGAAGACGACCTGCGCCTGCCCCCGCCCAGCTGGAGCTGGCGCCTGGTCGAGCTCTACCGCCGCCGCCACCCCGACGCCGAGCTCTACTGGCTGATGGGCACCGACCAATGGAGCGAGCTGCACCGCTGGGCGCGCCCCGACTACCTGGCGGAGCAGCTGCACTTCATCATCTGCCACCGCGGCGAACCCGCGCACCCCCGCCCGGGCTTCCGCAGCACCATGATTCCCCTCGCTCTCCCGGAATCCTCCACCGAGCTGCGCCGCTGCCTGAGCCACCGCCTCCCCCTGCCCGAGGGCTGGATGCCCCCCGCCACCGCCGCCCTCGCCCGCAGTTTTTGCAAGGAGCAGGCGCGCTGAGCAGACGGTTTCCCCAATGATGGGGGCGGTGACGGAGTTCCACTCACGCGCCCGCAAGGGGCGTGACCAACTCCTTGTAACATGCGTTGTTTCACAAGTCAAGGCAGGAAGATTCGCGAATCTCATCCGTGTGGGGAATCAGATTCGCATGTTTAATCATACAAGTTCTTTCAAACTACTCATTTCCAAGTGATAAGATTTTTCGCGAAACTCGCCGAAAAAACAGACAACTTGGTGTTCGCGTTGCGGAACAAGGGAGGATCGGATGCCGGAGCTCCCTAAAGGATGAGAGGGGCGGTCACATCAAAGGCTTTTTGAATGCCCATGTGGATGATGCGTCCGCTGCCTTTGCCAAGCAGGTAAATGCGAATGCTATCACGATCCGCATCGATGAGCTCGCCCAGATGCTCCCGGAAGCTCAGCTGTTGGGCGTATTCCTAGACACATTCAAAGACGAAGTTCCGCACACGCACGCCGTGGGCTTCGCAGGCGGCGCCCCTGCCGTTCTACCTTACAGTTTTGCCTTGAATCCAAATAGAGGCATGGTATCATTCTTTAGACGAGATTGTGCTATAAGGTGAGGTTTTGCCTTGAATCCAAATAGAGGCATGGTATCATCCGGTGCGGCTGACAGGGGCATTGTATAGCGTTTTGCCTTGAATCCAAATAGAGGCATGGTATCATCTCGGGCTTGCACCCGGTGCGGCTGACAAGGTTTTGCCTTGAATCCAAATAGAGGCATGGTATCATGCGCACGCCTGCCTTGCAGTCTACGCCGTTGTTTTGCCTTGAATCCAAATAGAGGCATGGTATCATTTGAACTCCGTCCATTTGTCGGCCATCGTGGTTTTGCCTTGAATCCAAATAGAGGCATGGTATCATCGGGTAACACTGCGCGATGTCCATTTGGATGTTTTGCCTTGAATCCAAATAGAGGCATGGTATCATCAGAGCGTCGGCAAGAGAGGGTCCCCCTTGTTTTGCCTTGAATCCAAATAGAGGCATG
>JBJEVL010000078.1:0-3400 GCA_051884335.1 Akkermansia sp.
AGGGAGCCGTCCCCGCATGAGCCGCATCCTCTACCCCGGCATGGTCGCCATGGCGCCGTGAGCCGAAGCCCTTTGCTGGCTTCACCCGGCGTCCTGCGCAGGCGCTAGGTGCGCTGTTGTCGTTGCCATAGCATTTCTAATGCTGTGGCAAGACTTATTTTGAAAAAATTTGATAATAGGGGCTTCTTGCCGTACATCCTTCCTGAGGGAGCCTCGCTCAAAACGGCAGATGGGATTGATTGTCAATGAACAATGGATAACAGCATTAGAAATGCTGTATCCTGCGTGTTGCAGGCACACGACATGAAAGCCTTCGTCAGGGTAGGGAATGGCGTGTTGTCCGCAAGGTTCGCATCCGGTATCGGATTCCGATCAGCTTAAAACCTGTAAAAAAACAATATGAAGAAAACACTGATTTCCGCGTTATTTGGCCTAATCACCGTACCGGCATTTGCCACATACTATAACGGTGGTATTTATTGGATTGATGGGGTTGAGGCCAGCAACGATGCCAACGAGGTTGTTGACGGTAAATATGTCATCACCTCGGAAGGCCACGATAGTGATGGGCAATTTACAGTGAAGAAGGGCGGCAGCGTGGCTGCTCCTACCACGATTTCCTCGCTGAATATTGCCGATGGTCATACCGTGACTATCGACTCGTTCACGAGTACGACGGTAGTGACCGTGGAGAAGCTGATGTTGGGTACCGGTTCCAACATCGCGAGTATTGGCAATTACGTTTATTGCAGCAATATTGTGTTGGGAGAGGGTTCCAAAATTACCGGGGAGATCAAGTTAGTCCAGAGTGAGGTGGGACAGGACAACTGTTTGCTGCACTTTACGCTTGCAAATGATGCGGCTGTGGGAGCCGCTTTGGCAGCAGGTGCGTCCGAATACACGGTTGCTGTCTCAGCGACAGGCTCTACCATTTGGAATGCGGAGTCCCTGAGCAAGAGTAATATGTCATTCACGTATGGCAACTGGAATGATGGTGGTGTTGTGTATCAATTGGATGGCAAGTATTATGCTACGGGTAATGTGGCGTGGGATGATACTGCAAAAGTCCTTTATGCCAAGGACTGCGCTGAAGAGATTTCTTTGGAGACCGGCACTTCCTATGTAGTTATTGATAAAACGCAGCTGATTTCTCTCACCGTCACCGCTCCCGAGCCCGCCACAGCCACACTGAGTCTGCTGGCCTTGGTCTGCGTGGTTGCTCGCCGCCGCCGCCAAGCCTGAGGCGCCTACCATTTCTCCGAGGCTTGCTGTATTTTTGTTTTTTTCTGCACAAGCCTTTGGGAATTTCCCCCCTCCTGCGCGACTTTTAGGGAGGGGGGATTTTTTTGTCGCTTCGATGACTAATTGGCCGAACCGTGGGTGCGCCTTACCCCTGTGGAAAACAGCAGCAGAGTAATCTGCCTTTTCACGGAAATCCCGGTGGCAGACAGAGAATGAGGAGCGGAATCATAGCCATGGGGGCGCGGCACATAGCGTGCGCATAGCCTGCTAACAACCACAGGAAACAAGGCGTGGCCGGGGTAGACAAGCTCCCCCTCGCCTGGCATTCGATGCTGCATCGGAGCTCAGGGATGCCGTGGCGGGGGGACGGAGCGATGCCGGGGTTCGGGGGTTGCATGGGGTCGAGCCGGGGGCGGCGGGGCGGCATGCCCGCGCCGGTGGTGGTGCGGCGCGCCGTGCGGCGGCGGCGGGGGCAGCGGACAGCAGCGCCGGGGCGGATACCAGCCGTAATAGGGCGGCGGCGGGCATACCGGCACGGCACTCCCGACATTCAGACTGACGTAGACGCGCGCCTCGGCGGGGCTAGCCGCCAGCAGAGCCAAAGCGCACAGAGCAGGAAGAAGCGTTTTCATGGTCGTTGTGGGGGGTGGTGTCTTTCTCCCCCTCACTCTTTCAGGCGTTTCGGATGTTGCTTTTTGTTTTCGCTGCGAAAATATTTTAATTATTTATCTATCGCTCATTTTGCGCTTGTCCGAGGGAGCGTTCTCGTGTATAACCCCGGTAAAACGCCACACTCTATCATGTTTCTCTTTACGGTCCCTCAGGGGCACTGCGCCATTGTCGAGATGTTCGGTAAACCCTGCTCGGTCAAGCAGAGCGGGCTGTGCTTTTACCTCCCCTTTATCCAGCAGCTGCGGAATATGCGGCCCGCATGGGGAGAGCTCACCAACAAGGACGGCTATTTTATCGAGCTGCGCGAGCAGATTCTGGACACCAGCCCCCGCAACTGCATCACCAAGGACAATGCTACCATGCAGGTCAACTGCATCATCCGCTGGCGCATTGTCGATCCCATCAAGGCGGTCTACGAGGTCGAACACCTGCATAAATCGCTCATCGAGCTGGTGCTCAACGAGATTCGTTCCCTCATCGGCAGCCGTAATCTCGACGAAATTCTTTCCTCCCGCTCCGAAATTTCCGAACTGGTTGCCGTGGCCATTTCGACCACGGCGGCGCGCTGGGGGGTGAACATCACCTCCATTGAAATCAAGGAACTCAACACCGACCAGGACACCAAGGAGGCCATGATGCGCCAAATGGAGGCCGAGCGCGTCAGCCGCTCGATTGCCTTGAAGGCCGAGGGCGAGAGCACCGCGCGCATCCGTCTGGCTGAGTCGGAGAAGAAGGCGGCTATTCTGCGTGCCGAAGGGGCGGCGGAGGCCATTCGTTTGGCGGCGGAGGCCGAGGCTGTTTATGTGGCCAAACTCGCCGAGGTCATCGGCCCCGAGGCGGCTGCCCGTGTGCTCATGAATCGCCAGGCGCTCGAGGGCTACACGACCATCAGCAGCAACCCCGCATCCACCGTCTACCTGCCGAACAATGTTTCGGGGGTGGTCGATCTCAAGAAGTAATGCGCTCCCATCTCCTCGCACCGTAACATTCCGATGAGCACACTCGCCCTCCTCTCCGCGTTTCCGGACACGGGTTCCTTCCTGCACTGGATGCTCGCCATCGGCATCACCCTGTTGCTGCTGGATGTATTCTTCAACACGGAGCTGCTTTCCTGGCTTGCCTTGGTCATCTTTGCTGCGTGGGGAACCTGGCTGGCGGGTTTGCCGTTGCAATGGTCGGTGTTGGTGTTCTGCGGCTTTTTAGCGCTGGCGGTGGGGCTGTACTTTACGATGTGGAATCAGTTGGTGCGGCCTTTTGTCATGCGGGTGTTGTTGCGTAGCAGTCCCCGGGAGAGTATCGAGGCACTCAGCGGGCGGCAAGGTTGCATCATCGGCAGCGGGGAGCAGCTTTGCGTGCGCATCGGTGACCAAATTTTCCCCCTTGCGGAGAGCTGCCGCGCGGGACTCGCCGCCGGAGACACGGTGCGTGTGCTCGGGATGGAGGGAGCCGCCGCGCTTGTCGAGAAACAGCCTTCCGCTTCCTGATG
>JBJEVL010000079.1:0-3265 GCA_051884335.1 Akkermansia sp.
GATGCCTACTGCATCAAGCCCCATTTGGTGCGCAGCTATTAGGGTGGCACCACCACCGGCGAAGGGATCGAGCACTCTGCCGCCCGGTGGCACTACCTGCATGAGGTGGCGCATGAGGCCAAGAGGCTTGGAGGTGGCATGAAAGCGCTCTTTGCGGCTGAGTAATCCCTCCCATATTTGGGCGTAGGTGCGCGCTCCGGTGCCAATGAGCTTTTGCCCTCCCGGCGGTTCTCCTTTAGTGCCCAACACGATGAATTCGTCTGATCGGTAAAATCTGCCCAATTGAGGCAGGCCGTTGGGTTTGTGCCAGATGTTAATGCCGCACCAGATGTACCCGGCGCATTGCATGGCATTGCAGGTTAGTGGGAGCTGCCGCCAATCGGTGAACACCATGCACCAGCCGCCGGGCTTCAGCAATCGGTAGCATAGCCGCATCCAATCGCAGGTCCACAGGTGGTGGCTGAGTTGGTCGCGGGTGCCATCGTCAAAATCTATGGCAACGGTGGCGATCAGATACTTTTCTGCGTGCATTTTGCCTTGATGCCGAGTCATGCCTTTTCCGCCGCTGCTGTAGGGTGGATCAGTGATCACTGCATCGAAACTTTCCGCTGCCAACTGCGGCAGCAAGGAAAAAGCGTCTGCGTGGTATAAATTCATTGTTGCAAGCCTTGCGCTATTTGTTCCATATTTTCGGGGCTGCACCAATGGGCGGTGATTTGCCGATTGCCCGGCGCAGGCACTTTGTCGTGGGGGTGGTAGAATCTGCGGTCGGGTGCAAGCACGCCACCCAAACGCTGAATTTCGTGGGAAATGTAGACATCATCGTATTTCCAGGGTGCGGGACCGGGATTAAAGACCAGACGCTCCACCCACTCGCGGGGGATGATGTAGCCGGCTCCGCCTGACAGCGCCACGGCGCGGCGGATGGGATCGGGGTTGCCAATCATGGCTGCCCCCTTTGCCGGCGTGTAGTTGGCCAGCCTGTCAAGCGCTGTGTATGTATCGTCGTCACATCTGAACAAATATCGAAAATCGTAATGTTGCAGCGCCCAGCGCATCATGGCAATGTGGGCTGCCGGCAAATCTCCTTGGGTGTGGGAGATGCCGGAAAGCCGAACCATGTCCGGGCTGTCTGCATCTTCGGCGGGCGGTGCATCCTGAGCGCCGCTGTAAAAGTGCACAGCCACGCCTTGCGGCACCCCGCGCGCCCATGTGGCGCGCACGGCATCGCGGCGGGTTTTGTGTTGCATTCCGGAGCATACCATGACCAGATAGCGCACGGATGGCAGATTGCCGCCCATGCGAGCGGCATCAGGGCGCACGATATGAGCGCGAGCGAGCGCGTAAAGTTTGGCCTCGTAATTCCAGGCGTGGCCGCGCCATATCGGGGTGCCGAAATTTTCTCCGGGTGCAAATCCTGCCAGCACCACAGGCAGCGCGGGCGCGGCTTCGCGCGCCAGTTGCCAGCAGATGAATCCGCTTGTCGGTCCCTTGCCCGGATTGCATCGGCAATACTCGCGCCACCAGGCTCTTCGCTGACGCATCGGACTGTCTGCAATGTGGAGCACCTGCAAAAAGCCCTCCGTTGCCGGCGGGTCGTACCATCTGACCCGCCCGCTGCTTTTGTCTGCGCCTTTGCGCACCACGCAGGCATGCGTCACCCCCGCGATGTCGGCAATCTTGTAGTATTGCCTGGCGCGGTTGATGTGGATGCAGTGGTCTCCCGGCAGCAATGGCAGCGCGCGCGGGTCAAAATGGATGTTGCTGAAAATGACGATTCGGCGCGTGCCTGTCGGTATCAGCAGCCCATCGGCCATGGGTGATTCTGAAAACTTAATCTCTTGGCCTCTTCGGGGGAGCGCAGCCGGGATTTTGCGTGAACTTTGAGCTTTTTGCCATGTGGGAACCTCACGATAAAGATCATCTGCGAAAATTGCTCGCATATCGTCCGGAGTACACCAATGAGCTGAAATTTGCCGATTGTCTACCGCCGGAACCATCGACTTGTTTGGGCAAAACTGTTCATCGAACAGCACCTCAGCACCTGCTCTCACGGCAGAAAAATGAATCTCTCTATCCTCAGCACCCCGAAGTTGCAGTCTCGAATCTGCCACAATGCATTCCACCAGCTCGCGCGTGAGCAGATACCCTGCACCGCCATGCGAAGACCATGGTTGCACCCGACCATGCCAAGACACAATGCGCCGCTTTCCATCCTGTGCCTCCACAAGCTCCTTGAGTCTCGGGAGATGAATAAAGCTGTCGTCATCGCACTTGAATAGGTACGACCAACCCGGCACCGTCAACGCTCTTGCAAATGCCGCACGCACTTTCTCCGGTAAGCCATTGTAGGTGTCAGGTGCGTCTAATGCCCAGACATCGGGCTCGCCTTCGGGTTGCTGGCCACCAACAAAAAAGGCATAGGTCACGCCTTCCGGAATGTTGGCAAGCCACGTCTTCCGGCATGCCTCTCTCTTCGCCTTACTTCCCGCAGCATTGACAGCGCGGACGCTGCGGTCATGATAACCCAGGCATGAACAAACAAGCACCAATAGGCGCGCTTTTGCTGATTCGTTTTCTTTCATCTTTACCCGTTCACTGTGTCCCAGTCTCCTTTGTTCTCGAGGTTGTAGGTGATTTTTGCGGTCATAGTGCCGTGGTCGTAGCTAAACACGGCGGTAGCTCCGCTTGCTTCGTATCGCTCCCCTGTCCAGTAGTATTCCGTGCCGGTCTCGCCGCTGCCATCGCCCGGCACGGTGCGTGTGGTCCAAACACCCGTCCACCATGCCCCGGAACCGCTCACCGGCACCGTCAGGCCATCATAAAGTCTTGCCATGGTGGCGTGGAAGAGCTCAACGCTTGCGGCCACGATGGCCGCTCTGTCACAATTGCAAGGCATATCAATAACTGAAACTGACCGATGCGCTGCCGCTACCCCCGGCGGCCGCGGCTGTTGCTGTCACCTGCAAATCACCGGTGCTTGTCTGCATCACGCTGTTGGTGACGCTGGCCGTCAGACTCACCGATGCCGCCGCTGCATTAACCGCCGCCTGTATCTCCGCCAGCAAGCCCGCACATTCGCAGTTGCAAGCTCCGGTTGTGCCCGCGCCCGAGTCGGTGCCGGACAGCGCATTCTCCAGCGCCAGCAATCTCGCCTCGATGTTATTTTTCCAGGTCTCCAAATCGTCCCATTTTTCCGAGCAATCACATGCCATGCCGGATCCGCCGCCTTGCGTACCTTGTCCGCCCTGCGTGTCCTGACCGC
>JBJEVL010000079.1:3365-15381 GCA_051884335.1 Akkermansia sp.
CTTGCGTGCCTTGCGTGCCTTGCGTGCCTTGCGTGCCTTGCGTGCCTTGCGTGCCTTGCGTGCCCTGCGTGCCTTGCGTGCCCTGCGTGCCCTGCGTGCCCTGCGTGCCTTGCGTGCCTTGCGTGCCTTGCGTGCCCGTGTCCGCATCCCATGTAGTCAAGTCGCCGGAGGGTGTTTCCGGGAAAATGTCTCCGCCATCGTCCGTTGTCACCGGATCCTGGCCGCCGCCGCCCATGTCACCCCAATCATCACCCGCTCCGCCGCCGCCGCCGCCACCGGCAGCGGTTGCCTCGGCATCGGCAAATTCCGGATCGGCAAAATCGCGACCCAGCGACACGGTGAGGGTGCGCTCCATAAAATCCCAAGAACACTGTGTCACGACCGCTTCCATCGCGCCCCAGCTCTCATGTGTTCCGGGGCCTATCAGGTTGATCCGGTAGCCCAAAGGGCTGACATCCACATGACTTTGCAGCACTGTGATGGAACCTCCCCATTGCAGCACGTTGGCAGCCTGATAGTATTCCCGCGCCACCGCATCCCAGCTCGCCACATAGTAGGTGCCGGTCAGCGAAAATACTTTGACACCATCCTGCGACATGTCCAGCTCGGGCGGGTAGGTATGCACTTCCACGGCTCCGTCATCGCTTGTCCACACCACGGCCACACCGGTGACGCATGCCTCATATTGCGGGCTGATCTCACTGATACTGACAATTCCCCCGGCGCCGGTGTCCCAGGTTTGGCTGGGCATGTCGCCGATGGCCATGGCCGTGCAGGTGCCGGCGGCGTAGTCCATGATGTACTGCACATCGGCGGCGCGCTCGCGCAGCTTGACCAGGGCGCTGGCGGTGGTGATGAGCTTGTCGGTGACAGCCCACACGGCGCGCCCGGAGACGCTGCTGCTGGCGCGCACAGTGAGGGTGCTGCCACCGCTGCTGCCGTCGGGGGCTTCGGGGGTCCAGCCCTCGGAGCTCACAGTCATGGTGCCCGTGAGGCTGTCCCATGTGACGCCGTTGCTGTCGGCCGTGCCCTTGCCGATTTGCCCGCTGATGATGCGGATACCGGTGGTGGTGCCGCTGCCGTTGCTTTCCTGCACGGCGGCGACGATTTCGGCTATTTGCTGCCCGAGGGTTTGGCGTTGCAGCAGCCACCAGAAGTTGCTGACAGTGGCGCTGCTGGTGATGCTGCCGCCGTCGTTGCTGCGGCTCAGGGCGGTGATTTTGCCGGAGAAAATGGCTTTGTCGCGGTGGTAGAGGGTCACGGGCTGCATGTATTGCAGCCAGTCGGGGCCGAAGCCGGCGAAGCTGAGTTGCAGGCTGCTCTCGCCGGAGCTGTTTTCTTCCAGCGTCGCGGCCTCGATGTCCGCGATTTGGTAGAGGGTTTCGCTGTGCAGGATCATGGCGTTATTGGCGGCGCAGGCGCTCCACGGCGCGCTGTAGGGATTGGACGCGGTTGTGCAGGTTCTTCAGCCCGGCGGCAGCGGCATCTGCGCAGCGGGCGGCGGCGGCGGCGCCCTCGCCCGCGACGGATGTCAGGCTTTGGATGGAGCTGTTGAGGCGCAGCACTTCGTTTTTTTGGGCGGCCAGGCTGTTGGTGGCGGCGGTCAGCTTTGCGGTCAGCTCTTGGATTTGGGCGGCGGTGTTGGTCTGTGCGGACGGCTTCGCCTGTTTCGCGGTGGCGGCGGCGGCTTTTTGGGCGGCGGTGGCTTCTTTTTCCTTGGCCTTGGCGGCGGCGGCGGCGGCTTTTTCCTGGCGCGCGGTATATCGCCGCTGCATGCCCAGGGACTGCAACACCTTGTTTTGCTGCCGCTGTTGGGCTGTCAGTCCGCGATCTTGCGCGGCGGTGCCGCGGGCGATGGTGCGCAGCTTGCTTTCGACCTCGCGCATGTTGCCGGCGGCGCGCCCGGTGTACCCGGTCAGCCGTTCCTGCTGGGCGGCATTGCGGCGCATGGCGGCCAGCGTGCGCTCCATCGACTTGGTGTCGCCACGGCTGGCCTGGCGTTCGGCATTCCGCGCCATCTGCACAAAAGCTTTTTCAGCGCGCTTCAACGCGCCCTGCATGCTGCCGCGCGTGGCCTTCTGACCAAGCGGACGCAGAGCCGCCACGGATTGCTGCGCAGCCAGCGCCGACTCCTGCATACTCTTCCGCAACCCGCGCATTTGCCGATCGGTCTCCTTAATTTTCGCGTTGATGGCTTTCAGCGTGGCGGCATCCAGATCCGGAGCGGCTTTCAGGCGTTCCAGCGCGCTGCGCCGCTGCCGAAGAGCCTGTTCATCGGCGGCGAAAATCTGCGCTTGGGTGCGGTTGTCCTTCACCGCATAATTGCCTGTCACCTTGTAGGCATCGCCCAAGGTGTTGAGCTCTTCGGTGATGCGGCGCAGGTTGACCGCGCGCAGGGCATCGACCCATTTCTTCGCCTCTGCGCTTCCGTCGGCAAAGCTGCTTGCCGTTTGTTCCAGCCACGCGGCTTGATCTTCCAGGCTGCCGCGCTGCACCTCCTGCCACTCCTCGGCCAGGAGGTTGGCTTCGTTTTGCTGGAGGAGCCGGGTTTCTTCCAGCTTGCGGGCGGCGGCGCGGCGCTCGGCATCGGCCTGCGCCTCGGCGCGGCGGGTTTCGTTGGTCAGCTTGGCTTCCATCGCCGCAGCGTGCTCTGCCTGCGCTTCGGCGCGCAGTTCGCGCACACGCTGTTCGCCAGCCTCGCGCGCCTCGCGCATGCTGTTCACCCATTTGATGAGCTCGGCATCCGTCCCCTGCCAAGCCACGCCCATCGCCTCCAGCATGCTGCGCAACTCGCTGATTTGGTCGTGGATGCTGCGGCTCAGCATCCGCTCTTCCATGCTGCCGATGCCCTCGTTGAGCTTGATTTGCAGGGCTTCCCACTCCTCAGGCGTGGGCATTTCCACGCGGAGGATGTTGTCCATGCCGTCAAACTTTTCTTTCAGGGCGTTTTCCAGCTCGTTGGCGGCGGCGAGTGCGCGGTGCTTGGACTGCTCTCGGGCGGTGTTGGTGCGGCGCGCTTCGGCTTCATCGATGGCGAGCAGCTCGGCTTCGCGGGCATCTTCGGCATCCGCTTTGCGCTTGGCGGCTTCGGCTTCGGTGATTTCGCCCAGGGTTTTGGCCAGCTCCACGCGGGCGAGCTCGGCATCGCATGCGGACTGCGCGGCGAGGCGGCGGCGCTCGGCGGAGGCTTCAGCCTGCATGTCAGCGAGCCGTTGGGCATCCTGCGCCTTCTGTTGGGACTCGCGGTAGCTCTGCCCCATGGCCTCGATGTCTTTCTTCCAGCGGTTCAGGTTGTTTTCGCGATCCATGGCGGCCCATCGCTGCACCTCGGCCCAGTGTTTTTGCAGGGCTTCCTGCTCGGCCTCCATGCGCTCTTTCTCGGCTTGGGCGGCTTTTTCCTGCTTGTTGCTGTACCAATCCCATGCCATGCTCAGCCCTTGGATGGCCATCATGATCCAGCCCACCGGACCCATGCCTGCCTTGATGGCCGCGCCCAGGGCATACACGGCATTGGCCATGCCGCTGAGCGAGACACTGCCGTTTTGCACTTCGTTGCCCAGCGATTGGATCGCACCCATGGCGCTCATGGCCACCTGCATTTGCCCCATCATGCCAAGGCGCGATATTTCCAGCCCCTGATTCATTTTTTCAAAGGCAGCGCGGGTTTTGGTCATCTGCTCTTCCAGTTTGCGGAAGGTCTGCACATCGCCCGCTTTGGCGGCGGCGGCGCGCGCTTTGCCCAGCCGCTCCAGCTCACGGATGAGCCCGGCGCGTCCCTTGGCTTCCAGCGCCATCTGCGCGATGACGGCTTCAATCTCGCGCTGCTCGCGGCTCAGGGCGTCGGCGTTTTGGGCGGCGACCTGCTGCCGGGCGGGGACGGTCTGTTGCAGTTTGTCGGCATCAGCGAGCGCGGCTTGGGCGCCGCCGTCATCGTATTCGGTGCGGATGCCGATGGTCAGTTCTTTGTCGTTTGCCATGATGGTGTCAAAGGTTGAGTTTTTCCAGCACTTCGCGGGCGGCGGCGCGCAATTCGTCGCGCAGGCGATCATCGCTCGGCAGCACGGTGGGGTCGGGCTCGTGCACGGATTGGCGCGCCAGCACACCCAGCATGACCGGCACGCCGCCGATGTCGGCCATGAGCGCGCCGCCTGCAATGTGCACGGATTGACGATTGATGCCCAATTCGTACAGCTCCGCGCGCGCTTTGCGCAGCGGCGAGTTCGCACCGGGAATCAGCAGCCGCTTGATGGGTTTGCCGGTCACGTTGGAGACGCGCCCGGTCGGCTTGACAATGCCGCCATAAAAATGCAGCCGGACGCCCCGGTGGTTGATGCTGACCACCGCGCCCGCATCCGAGACCTCGGTCTCCACCGATTCGGCGGCATCCTTCCAGTATTTTCGCCCTCCGCGCGCTTCCAGATGGTTTTTGAGCAGCTTGCGCAGATGATTCGCCGCAGCTGCGTTGACCTCCCGGTCGTGCTCTCCCGTTTGCCAGTTGCAGGGCGTGCCCCCGCCGCTCACTGTGATCTTAAATTGCAGCATCGTCTCGCACGGTGTAGGTGATGATGCGCCCGCCATCGGCGGCAGCGCGCTCGGTCTTGTCCACCACACGCAGGCGGTGGCCAGCGATGAGTTGAAGCGCATTTTCCGGCTCGCGACCCAATTGCCGCAGCAGGGGTTGCAGGTTGCGGGCGCTCTGCGGCTCGCGCCATTTGATCAGCACCCGCACGGTGCCGCGCCGCACGGGCGCGCTCATGGCAGCCGCCGCGGTTGACTCCCATGCTTCGGCTACCATGCCGCGCGGCACGGCGTAGCCATCGCGTTCCAGCGCCGCCGTGGCTGCTTCGGCCTGCTCTGCCGAGAGCTCAAAGGCTTTTTGCAACTCGCTCACGCCTTGTTCCGGTCGTGTGCGTTGCAGCAGCGCGCGCATCGCTTCCTTGGCAGCGGGCGGCATACCGTCCGCGCCCGCATCAGCCCAAAGCTCGGCGGCAGCGCGCTGCACATTGGGTACGCCCTCGGGAGTGTCAACTCCTACCACCCTTGCCAGCTCGGCGGCGGTGTAAGGTGTTGTGCCGTTGACATCGCGCATGACGGCAACGCCTCCCGTGATCTTGCCCACACTGCCCAGCGCGCGCTCCAACTCCTCCATCACATCGGCTTGCAGGTCGCTGCAATCCACGGCGCACCCTTCGTTCAGGCTCGCCGTTGCGGCGGAGCGTTGACGGTCGATCCAGTCATCATCCAGCAACCCAAGCTCCTTGCAGGTCTGATAACTCACCGGGCGCACCCGCATGCCGGAGCCGAAGTCAAAGGGCGGATAGGGATAGCCGAAACGCGACAGCTGCACCCAGATGGGGCTTGTCAGCAGGGCGATGAAAGCTCCGCCCCGCGCTACTCCCTCCCAGTTGACGGCGGCAGCGGCTGCCGCCCAGCGGCTTGTCCAGTCGCGCGGCACGCGCGCCCGGCGCTGGCGGTAGAGCTCCTGCCCCGGGTGCGTCAGATCTCCGAGGTTGGCGCGCCGTTCTGCCCAACCGCGGGCGAGATTGACATTGGTCTGCAAGGCAACATCCAGACGGCGGCGGCTGCTGAGATCTTGCAGCGTGCCGACATCATCAGCGGTGGGTGCATAGCCGATAGCGGCCAGCTGCTCCCGGATGCGCCGCCGGCCCTCTGCTTCGCTCATGCGCCCGGCGGCGATGGCGGCGGCGGTTTGTCGGTAGGAGGACAGGATGCGGGCGTTGTCCACCCCCGCCATGAAAAAAGCGCGTTCGCGTATCTGCGCGTCTACCATGTTCCATTGGGAGGTAGACATGGCGCGCGCCGTCACCTGTTTGCTGCGTACGTTTCCGGAGGCTATCTGTGGCATGACATCAAATCTCTTCGGGGTGTGTCAGGGTGATAGAGAGCTCCACGGCACCCCATGCGCCGGGCTCTGCGGGGGCATCGTCCGATGTCAGGCGGCGCACCGCGCAGCTGTTGATGACGGCGCGCCAGCGGGTCAGCATCGTGGGCACTCCGGCGTGGTAGGCTTCGGCCATCTCCAGCGTGCCGGCGCGTTGGGTGTTCAGCGTTATTTCCAGGCGGCGCAGGTAGCGCTCCAGCTTAGCCACCGTGCTTCTGGCAATGAGCACTTCCCACTCCATCACCAGCCGGGCGTTGCCTGTGGGAACATCCAGCCCGTAGGGCGAGCCCACCAGGTTGTGGGTGGCGGTTTCGGCGCTCCAATCGCGCGAGGGTTCGCCGGTGAGATAGTGCCCGGGTGCGGTGAGTATCCATGGCTGCTCCCCATCGGCGGATGGGGTGTAGCGGGCACCGAATCGCGCTGTGTAAAAATCGCTCATGTGCCCATGCTTTCAAGCGCACTGACCCTCTCCGCGAGCGCATTCAACTGCGCCTGCACATCAGATGTGATGTTGATCAGATAACTCATCGTTGTCGTCGTGACAGGCATCGGCTGAATATACCCTTGAAAATCTGTGGCCAACACGACATTCGGTACGCCAATGTACGCATCCTGCTTGCCATTCCACGCCGTCCGCTCAGTGTTGAGGATATGCACTTCGGTATCGCCCGTGTGCTCCCCGATGACTCTTTTCACCACCATGCAAGTGGGCACGGAATCGTCTTCTACATCAAGCGTGACAAAATTAACAGTGACATGCCCCGCCGTATTCGTGCCGGCCATGAGATCAGCATGCTGCGTCAACCTGAGATTAACATCCTTCAACCTGCTATCCACATGACCTTTCACGAGCCACGTTGGTGGCACCGCTCCGGATCTATTATCCTGAAAGTCATTCGACAACAGCACATGGCCGGGCTTAACAGCCTCAGCTAGGCACATTTCGTGCCCACTCCCCAGCAGCACCAAATCCGGCGTGCGGTTGCCGTACCAGACACCTGCGTAGCGTATTTGGCACACCCCCTGCGGCGCGTAGTAACTCTTCACATGCCCGCTGTAAACATTGCAGCTTGTCTCTCCGATATCATCAATACCAAGGGCGAGGAGCAAACTCAAATGATTCCCCTCGGCCACATGAAGCGCCCTTGAAAACGTCCAGCACACCTCCTCCCCCGCCGCCCACGAAAGGGCATCATCGCTGACAGCCAGCAGTGTATTGGCTCCCGTAGCGTCCACCTCATACGCTGCCAGCCACAGCCGCGCATCCTGAGCATTCAGCATCTTCGGCACACACACACGCCTGACCGGAAAATCCGGCATCAGGGAGGAGGGCATGTGCAGCCCTTGCCATTCCCCATCGCTCACGGTCGCGTCGTCGGGCAAAAGCATGCGGTACTCACCCAGCATGTCCGTGAGCTTGCGGTGCTCCCAAGCGGTTACATGGGCAACGGTATCGCCCTCATGCTCCGTAAGCGCCGCCCCCGCATCACCCGGCGGCCCTTGCGGACCGGTGTCACCTTTCTCGCCCTTCGGCCCCTGCGGGCCTTCCTTCAGGGTAATGCTCACGGCCACAACCGTCTCTCCGCTCAGCGTTGCTGCCACTTCGATGGCAGCAGCCTCTTCGCCCGCGGGGAAGGCCGAGCGGCGGGCGCAAAGATGCCCCCACAGCACCACCGCCCCGCCGGCGCGGATCTCGTAAAGATAATCTCCGGCGGCGGTTGCCGGGGCAATGAGCTCTGTCTCCCCGTCGGCTATCATCGGCAGGGGCTCACCACCCACGCGCATAAAACCGGCAAGCGTGGTGTCGGTGCCTTCCTCGGCGGTCAGGCTGATGATAAAGCGGGTTTGCAGACCCTCTACTGTTGGCAGATTTTTGTGCATGGTGTTGCGATGCGGATGGGTGGCGGCAGGGCAGCCGCAGCCGCCCCGCCGCCGCAGGGTCAATCATCAGGCAGAGGCGCTGCCGGCCACGAACATGGCCAGCGCCGACGGCTTAACGCTCAGCTCGTAGTCTGCCTGCGCGGGGTCGCTCTTCGCTTCCAGCGGGTTTTGCAGACTCAGCGCGCCGCGCACCAACACGCGAGCGATGCCCGTCTCTGCGCGGTAGGCATCGGTGAGCTCGAAACACGCCCACACCTCCAGGCTGTCATTGCCGCTGGCGAAAACGGCTTGCTCCTCGCCATCGACAATGGCCGAAGTCAACCCGAAGGTCATCTGGAAGGCTTCCGGCGTGATGTCATTCGTGCTGAATTGCAGCTTGCGCTTTTGGGCAATCTTAAGCTCCGTCACCTTGTACGCGCCGGTGTCGTCCACCCCCTCCACATCGGCGGTCTTGTAATCCGTCTGCGGCTTGGCGGTGCGGATCTTGCCGTAGGGGATCCAATCGCCGGGGTTCGCGTAGCTCTCCGGCAAATCGGGCACCAGGGTGTCGCTCACCTTGTTGGTCTCGCCGGAGCCGCCGCTGATGCTTTGGCCGATTTGCACAATCCAGACGCGCGCGCCCAGAATCATCGATGCATCCAGTCGATCTAAATTCATTTCCGTTCTGATGGGTTGGGGTTAATAGAGAATGACGCCCATGCCGTCTGCCACCAGACGGTCGGCGCTTGCCTGCGTCACCTGCACCACAGCACCGGGCGCTGCAAGGCATCCGGCCACATGGGCCTTTTTCTTCAGCCGCACCCGCACCAGCTCCGGCTTGGAGCTCTCGGGAGCGGCGGTGTTTTTCGTGCTGCTCATGGGTTACTTGTCGTTGGCGGTGTCAATGGGCAGCGGCAGCACCAGCGCGTGGCTGTAATCCACGCTGCCGGCGGCGGTTTGCTGTTTGAAACTGGCGGTGCAGCCGGAGCTGCCCAGGGCAGCGGCGGTTGCAAGCGCTCCGATAATCGCACCGGCGACGATGCGCGCAATGGTGCCGGGAATGCCCCAGCCCGTCAACAGGCCGGTAATCCAGCCCGCGGCCTTTTCGGCTCGTTCGTTATTATTGGTCGTACTCATTTGATGTGTCGTTTGTAGTTGTAGACGATGGATGCGTTGATCAGCACGCCTTGCAAGTTGGCAAGCTTCGGCAGCTCGCTCATGTCCAGCGTGTTGATGCTGTCGATTTTGGGCAGCGCGTAGGGGATGCCGCATGCCGTCACATCCCAGCGCAACAGCGCATTGATGACTTTGTACAGCAGCCCGGCCACCCGCCGCCCCGTCCGTCCGCCCGGCACCTGCTGCGTGCAGAGGATGGCCACGGCCAGCCGTGCGCGCAGCGTGCCTGCTGTGCCGTCCGGGTCATCGGTGTTCGGCGCGGGCAGTTGCGGCGCCACCGCCACCGTGCCGCTGTATTGCCCGGCGGCCATGGCAAGCGCCTGATGCTGTTCCTCGCGGTCCCATGGGGTCTGGTAGACGTAGGGGGCGAGGGCGGCATCCTGACGCATGGAGGCGATCAGCTGCTCGGCGAGGGTGTACTCGGGGGCTTGCGGTAGATCAGACATGGTGGGTGGGGGTGGGGTACCAGCCGATTCCGTCATTGCCGTAGGCCGGGATCGGCGCTACCATGGCCGGCCGCTGGCAGGGCTGCTGCGGCAGGTTGCCCGCCTCGTCAAGCACCGGCGCTTCCGCCTTGCGCACCGCCTCCAGCCTGGCTTCGGCGGCGCTCGCCGCCGCTTTGCGCTCATCGGTCACGGTGAGCGCAAAGCGCTTCAGCAGACGCAGCGCGGCGATGTCCAAAGCGGCGGGGCGCAGGCTGCGCGGGATGCTCAGCGGGTCGCTGCCCAGCCGGTTGGCTTTGTTGGTAGCCACCGCCTCGCGCACCATGGCCACAATGTCCGCCAGCGTGTCCTCCACATAAGGCAGGCATTCCTGGCGCGTGAGCTCGTCCAGCTCCGCTGTGGCAAACACAGCGGCAAGGTCTTGCACGGTCAGCGGCAGCCAGTATTTCATGCGTTGACTTCGGCGTTGATTTTACGGGCAATCTGCACGGCGGTGCGCACCAGATACGCCTGGTGTTGCTCGTCCCGCAGCTTGACGGAAAATCCGTGCGATTGCAGCAGGGCGCAGGCGATTGCCGTCACCTGCTCCACCGTGGGATGTTCCGCAACCGGCTGCGCTGCCGGCTGCTCTGCCGTGTCCGGTTTGGTCGTCTTTGCCATGGCTTAAGAAATGGTAAGGCGAAGATTGCAGCTCGGGGCGGTCACCGCAAAGGCGCGATGAAGGCTGACCTCGTAGAAAGTGGTCTTCTTCGCTCGCTCGTAGTAGCTCTCCACGTTCTCGACCGGACTTTCTCCGCCGGCGTGGAGCTGGCGCATGCCGCACATGTCGCCGACCAACTGGCCGTCATCGACAAAGGTCATCCACACATCGCTGCCCAGGGCATTGACACCCGAGAACGGCACCTCGGGACCGGGTCGGTGTACACCCACGGGCACGGTGGCTTTGAGCAACTTGGGAGCTGCGGAGTCATCCGCAGAGCTCATGTGCAGCAGCTTGAAGAACAGCTCGGGTGTCAGTACCTTGGCGTCATTGTATGCCACCAGGTCCATCACAGATTCATTGTCGCACAACTTGTTCCACGCCGCGGTGCTGAAGAGGAAACGGTTGGGAAGCACGCCATTGCTGGCTTCGTAGGCGGCCATCAGCTCGCGCAGCTCCTTGATGGGCTCGGCATCCACCCCGCTCCATGCACCCATGCCGCTTTGGGCGGCAACATGAGCGCGGAAGTAATCCAGCCCGGCCACAATGGCAGAAGTGCGCCAGGTTGCCAGCAGGCTGCCGGTCTTGGACACGGCGAGCTGATCGGCCGCCTCTTGGCGGCTGCCGGCACCGGGTTTAATTTCGCTGTCATCAACGCCGACGCGCAGGCTGTTGTCCTCCAGCATGTGGGGATCATCCTCGGCAAGCACATCCACGATGCGCGCCTCGGTGTACGGCGCGCGGCGGGTGTCTACCGCACGGAAGGCGTAGCCTTGCGGATAGCGTTTGTGGGTGCCGATCACGCCATCCACCGGCAGGTGCGGCGCGATGAAATCAAGCGGGTTCGGGGTCTGGCGCTTGAACCAGCCCACGGCGTAATTGTAAATCGGGTAACAGAATTGATTGAGTGCAGACATTTTGGTCTTTCGGGTTAGGGGTTAGAGCAGAATGGCATTCACCATCTGGCCGGACTGGCCGGAAGGTGCGGATTCCACCGCCACAGCCACAGCCGTGCCATCGCCGGTGGTCAGCACCGCACCGGTGCCGAAAATCAGCTTCGTGCCGGGGCTGATGGCAGAGGCGGTGGCACCGACCTGCACCTGGATGATGCCGGCAAACTTGCGGTGCACCAGCGTGGCGCCGGTATCATTCCCGGCCACGGCGGCGACCGGGCTGTCAGGGTCACAGATGATGCCGAAAGCGTCATCTGCGGATGTGGCAAGCTCAATTTCTCCATCGGAGTTAAACTTGCCCAGCTTGCCCTCATGCAGGTGCGGCTGAGACTTCAGCGCGGCAGCATACGGGGCGCGGATTGCGGGGGTATGATTTGCGATCATGTTTCGTTTTCTTTGGGTTGGGATTAACGGTTCAGGCCGAGGCTGAAATCGTGATTAGCCTGCGCCCAGGCTCGGCCATATTCGGCGGGGGTCATCGTGCGACCGAGGGCGCGCTCGGCCGCAGTCACGGCGTTGGCGCAGTAGTCCGCGCGCGCCTTGTCCTGGCAATTGACAGCTCGGGTTCCGAGCCCAACGCCGACCGTCACCTGGCGGTTGGGCGGGGTGCCGCGCAGCGCGGACCGGCTCCCGGTACCGTGATTCGTGGCGCGCAGGTGCGGGTAGCGCACCGAGTTGGCAGCCGTGCCGCCGGCGGCTCCGGCCGTCTTGTTCGCCTCGGCCAGGGCGGCGCGAAGCTCCTCGTTGCTGCGTTGCAGCGCCTTGACGGCATCCGTCAGGTCGGCGGGCTTGGCGCTGTCCGGCAGACCGAGCAACTCGGCCATCGCTACCAGCGCGGCGCTCAGCTCATCGCCGGACGGCAGATCCTCTTCATTCGTGGCGGCAGCTTCCCGGTCGCATGCCGTGTTGGCAGCTTCCTCTGTGTCGGGGGTGTCGCCGTTGGCGGCAGCGCATTCCTTGCCCCGCTCGGGCGCGGTGCAGG
>JBJEVL010000080.1:0-3394 GCA_051884335.1 Akkermansia sp.
AGCGAAAAACGCGCCTGCTCACAGCCCCATGTCGCTGCGATGTCCGCTCTTGCGCTTGCCCAGACGGCGGTCAATGCGCAGCAGACCCGCGCGGTTGCCCTCCGCCAGGCGCATGCAGTCGACGATATCGGCTGCATCGTTCTCCTCCTCCACCTGCTCCTGCACGTAGCGCATCATGATATTCTCCGTGGCGTAATCCTGCTCGGCGCGGCTGAGCGTCACCAGGGCATCCACCGAGGCAGACACCCGCTTCTCGTGCTCCAGCACGGCGGAGAAGGCTTCCATCGGCGACTCCCACACGCAGGGGGGCGGGGCGACGGACGGCACCTCGGCCGCCACGCGGCGCTCGCCCAGGTAGGTGATGAGGCGGAGGGCATGGCTGCACTCCTCGCAAAACTGCACGCGCAGCCAGTGGCTGCAGCCGGGCAGGCCGTACTGCTGCATCTCCGTCGACAGCTTCAGGTAGAGGAGTGCTGCCTCAAACTCCAAATGAATCTGATGATTCACGGCATCAATAACGCGGGTGTTCATACCCGCGAGTGTAGCGCAGGTGCGCCGTCCGCGCCATCACTGTTCGATAACAGGAACGATTCCGACCCGGGCATCAATTCAGCATTTCAAGCCGTTTGGACTTGAGCTGCACGCGGCGTTTTGCTACTATACAACCATGCAGAGCGATATTGACACGCAGGACGAGTTCAAAATGGCCATCAAACTATGGTTGCGCCGTCAGGGCTACGACTACGCATGGCTGGCGAATCAGTGCGGTGTCACCGAAACAACCGTGCGCAACTGGATGGCCAAGAAATCGATTCCCGCCATCAAGGTGGCCATCATCCGCTCGGTCATGAAGGATCTGCCCATGATCCTGCCGCGCCCTGCCATCAACGTGCGCGAAAAGACGGTCTTGGAGCTGACGCTGACTTCGGAGATGCGCGCCGCGCTGGAGAGCAAGGCCGCGCCGCTGGGCAAGAGTCTGGCGGAGTATGTGCAGGACATGCTGCAAAGCCTCGTGCACTGAGCCTCCCCCCCCTCCTGACGCGCTATGCTGCCCAGTTTGGAGCCTGACACGCGCATCGGCAACTACCGCTTGCTCGATGTCGTGGGTCAGGGCGGCTTCGGGCTGACCTATCTGGCCGAGGACACGGTGCTGCAATGCCGCGTGGTGCTCAAGGAGGCTATCCCCGACTGCCCCTGCTACCGCGACACGCAGACAGGGCAGCTGCGCCCCCTGCACAGGGAGGATCGCGAGGCGTTTGAGACGGCCTCCTCCGCGCTCCTGCAGGAGGCTCGGCGCATGGCGGCGCTGCAACACCCGGGGCTTATTCCCGTGCGCGAGGTCTTTTCCAGCAACGGCTCGGTGTTCTTGGTCATGCCCTACCTGCCGGGCGGCTCGCTGGCGCAGCGCATCGACGGCGAGTTGCAGCCCGAACAGGTGCGCCGATGGCTGGTCGGGCTGCTGGAGACGCTGAACTACCTGCACGGCAAGGGGCTGCTGCACCGCGACATCAAGCCCGAGAATATCCTTTTCAACGAAAGCGGGCATCCCGTGCTCATCGACCTCGGCTCGCTGCGCCCCTGCGGCAGCTGCGTCACCATGGACGGCGGGTTCACCCTCGACTACGCGGCGCCCGAGCTGCTCGCCCGGCTCGCGCCCCCCGGGGCTCCCGCCGATTTGTACAGCTTGGCTGCCACCTTCCGCGAGCTCGTCTGCGGCATTGCACCGCCGGGGGCGCTGGCGCGCGCCATCGAGGACACCATGCGCCCGCTCACGGCGAACCCCGAGCGGACGGCTCAGTGGGGGCTGGGGTTCCTGCAAGCCATCGACCGCAATCTTGCGCTCAACCCCGCACAGCGCATGCAGAGCGCCGACGAGTGGCTGGAGTACCTGCAAACCGCTGCCGCGCAGACGGCACCGCCGCAGTCGCTACCGCAGCAGCCAACACCACCGCAACCGGCAGGCGATGCCCGCCTCAAGTCGCGCGTATCGCTCGCAGCGCTCCTCATCGCCGGCTGTGCCCTGTTGCTCGCTGCGCTGTGGTGGAGTGTGGCCATCCCCTCAGTGGCATCGGCGCCCGCAAGCAGCGTCCGGGATCGCAGCTACGACGAGCTGAGAGCCGCCGCCCTGCAATACTACAAACCGGACGAACTGGAGGCCGAGGCCAAATCCCTCTGCGAACCGATGGAGCGCTATGCGGCGGAGGCTCTGCAGGAGCTGGCCGCCTGCAGCGACATCAACGATGATTATGAATACAAGCGCCGCTACGATGACATCTGCAAACGCCTCGACGGGCATGCGGATCAACTCATCGAAGTGAACAGGAATCGCCTTTCGGAGCTGTACCGGCGCATCGAAAACGACGAGCACTTCGCGGGAGTGAATCCGCGCTCGGATGCGGAGCGCAACCTCCTGCAAAGCCTGCGCGATGTGATCCGGAACGACCTCTTTCAGCTCCTCAGTGAGCTGTACATCACAAACTGCCGATCTCACGCACACGATGAGCTCCTGAAGATGTACATGAAGCATGTGAACGAGATCGTGAACAGTTACAGGTCGCTTTAGAGAGATACAGATACTTTTCGCTTCATTAGGATATATTTTAGCCTTGTAATCGCTGTTTTTATTCTATATTATCGAGGAAACAGCGACAGTATCCTTATGAAAATCCAGTTTACCTGCCCCGTCTGCGGGGGGCATTTCCTGATCCGCACCGTCGAACAGCAGCTTGAGTACATCAGTTCGGAGCTGCATGAAGAGCAGGATGGGAGTCTGCGCTGGGCAGAGACTCCGCCCATGGCGAGCGTGCAGTCGCGGTTGCTCAAGATACGCTGTGCGGAATGCGGTCGGATTTGGCCCGATACGGAAAGCTTGTACCGCGCCGGGGCGCTGCTGCCGCACCCCATGAACGGCAAGCGCTGCGTCAACTGCACCGTCTACGCCCAAGACGGCAGCGCCACCCCCGTCAACCTCATCATCCGCGAGGATCACGAACTGACACCGCAGGACATGGTCAGCATCCGCCGCCGCATTCTGGGCGATGCCCCCGGCTTTGTCGTCTGCCCGGAGTACGTGAGCGGCATCAGCTCCGAGGTCATCGAGCTGATCTGAGCCGCTTGATTGCCTACCTGTGTTTCCCGGCAGGCTCTCCGCTTTGATGCCACCCGGACGGGTATGTTCCATCCCTGCTTCCTTTGGTCGCGTATTACTTTCTTACGCGCTCCTTTTCAGCACTATGCGTCTGTGACAGAACACCCTTCCCGGAGCCGGGCTCCGATCGTTTCCGCAAGGGAATCCCGCCTCTCCATACTTCGGTGCATTCGTTGAAGCAATGCGGCAGCTGCAGCAAAGATCGCTTGACATGTTTTTTTCTTTTCTTACGTCTCCGCGCCCGTT
>JBJEVL010000081.1:0-3380 GCA_051884335.1 Akkermansia sp.
GCCGCCCTCGTACACCGGCTCGGAGAAGAGCACGCTCTTGCGCCGCTCCTCCGTCACGCTGATGCCGGAAAAGCCCAGCTGCGCCTTGTCCGTCACCACCGCCGGCAGCACGGCGGTGAACTCCATGGCATCGAAGCGCAGCCCGTACCCCAGGCGGCGGCAGCACTCCGCGATGACATCCACATCGTAACCCGCGTGCCGCCCGTTCTTCATCAGGCTGAAGGGGCGGAAGGCGGGGTCGTCGGCGGCGACAATCACGCCGCGCCCCGAATCGCCCGGCAGCTCGGCGGGCGGCTGCTTGAGCGACTCATCGGCGCCGAACCAGCGTGCCTCGATGGCGGCCAGGGTGCCATCCTCCTTCAGGGCGCGGATGGCGCCGGAAAACTCCTCGCAGAGGTCGGCACGCTCCTTGGCAAAGACGTAGGCATAGCGGTCGGGGGCCACCTTGCTCAGGATGCGGATGCCGCCGCCGGTGCGCACGAGTTCGCGCGCCACGGGCTCATCGCAGAGGATGGCATCGCACTTGCCCATCTTGAGCGACTGCACGGCGTTGGGCATGTTGGTGTCGTAGTAGGGCTTCGCCCCCGGCACATACTCCATGAGCAGCTGATCGAACACCGACCCCGTCTGCGTGGAGACATAGCGCCCCCGCAGCTGCTCCGCCGAGCTGATGGACGGCAGCGACTCCCGCCCGCAGCCGACCAGCAGCAGCAGGCAACTCAGGAGCAGGAGGTGCCACAACGTCCGCATCTCAGCACTTCTTCCAGCACGCCACCGCGACAATCCACAGCAGCAGCAGCGAGACCACCGCCGGCAGCAGCCACATCCGGTACGGCTCCGGCACGCCGAGCAGCGGCGTATTCTCCACCACCCAATGCAGCAGCGGAGCCGACAGCAACAGCGCGCCCAAAAAGACCAGCCACTTGCTCGTGCTCTCGCTGTGGCAGCAGGTCAGCATCAGCGCCAGCCCGAGCAGGAGATCACAGGCGAGCCAGCCCGCGAACTCGGTACGCAGCTCCGGCTGAATCCAAAGCAGCGCCACCCCCGTCAGCAGCATCACCCCCAAATCCGGCAGCACACCGGGGCGCTGCCAGCTCGCCGGGATCCGGGGCAGCACCGCGCGCACCGGAACCCGCCGACTGTACGGCAGCAGCACATTGAGCAAGGGGAGGCAGTACCACCAGACGCCACATGACAAAAAAAGAAGTCTGAATTCGTCACCGCCGACGCGTTCGTCAGCGCCGACGGACGCCGTCAGCACCAACAGCGGAGTCAACACCCGGGGCAAGAGCCAGAGATTTTCCGTGGGCAGCGCGTAGGCGCGGCGCGCCACATTCAACAGCAGCACCATCAACAGCAGCACCGCACCGATGAAAGCAGGGGCGAGCAGCACCGTCCCTGCGAGCGGGAACTCGTCGAGCCGACTACTCACTCCCCCGATAAAAGTCATCATATCAAACAGCCACGATGCCCCGAGCACGCATGCCGCCCAACGCACGGCACCGCCCAGGCTCAGGCTCGCCATCCACATCGGCACGGCGACAAAGGACAGCAGCAGCGTCAGCCCCAGCGCGCACCATACCGATGGCGCATCCACCTGCTTCACCGCATACACCGCACCCAGCAGCAGAGCGAGAAGCAGGCATTGCAGGGTGCCGGACAACCATGTCCCGAGCACCAAACGCCAGGAGGACAGGGGAGCCAGGCGCGCCATCGAAGCCGCCTCGCGCGCCTCCCCGCAACCCCACCCCGCTGCCACAATCGGGATGATATAAATCAGAAAGAAACCGCACGTCGCCGGGCACACGCCGAACATATCCTCGCTCGCATCGACACCGATCACCATCAACAGCAGAAGACACAGCAGCACGATGTAGGCGGGCGCATGCAGACATCGGCGCAGCGAATCCACCATGCCGACAGGCAAATAATCGGAAAAGTACCTCTTCATGACTTGTGCGACATCAGCTTGATAAAACCTTGCTCCAGCACGGGCTTCTCCTCCGCGAAACCGCAGAGGGGAAAGAGGGTGGCGAGGCGCTGCAATTCGGCCGCCAAAGCCTCATCCCCCTTCCCGGCAAAGATTCCCTGCACCGTGTTGCCCGAGCGCCGCAGCTGCGCCCAACTCTCCTGCTGCTCCAGGTGCAGCAGCAGCAGCGCTCCATCGCCCGCCGTGCGGAGCCGCACCGGCGTGCCGCCCTGATTCGGCATCAGCTCCTCCGCGCGCCCGTGGTACACCAGTTTGCCGGCTTCCAGCAGCAGCAGATGGTCGCACATCTCGGCCAGCTCCGTGAGGATGTGCGAGCTGATAAGCAGGGTCTTGCCCTGCGCGCGCAGGGTGTTCACATAGTGGCGCAGTTCCACCCGCGCGACGGGGTCCAGCCCCGCCGCCGGCTCATCCAGCACCAGCAGCTGCGGATCACCCACCAGCAGGCGCGCCAAACTCAGGCGCTGCGCCTGCCCCTTGGAGAGCTTGTTGACGCGCCGCTGCGCCAGCTCCTCCATCCCGCAGAACGCCAGCACGCGCTCCGTCTCGGCGAGGCGGCGCGCGCCCGTCAGCCCGGCGGCTCGCGCAAAGAAGTCGATGTACTCGCGCACCGATGTGCGCGGCGGCAGCGCGCAGGCATCGGGCATCCAGCCGACCCTCGCCCGCACCCGCTCGGGGTACCGCAGCGCATCTACCCCGAACAGCTCCACACGCCCCGCATCGGGGGCATCGACCATCGTCAGCAAGCGCATCAGGGTGGTTTTGCCGGCGCCGTTGGCACCGATCAGCCCGACCGACTGTCCCGCTGCGATCTCAAACGACACATCGTCCAACGCGCGCAGCGTTCCGAAGCTGCGCCGCAGCTGCGACACCCGTATGACACAATCGCTCATGATTCTTTCCGACGAACGCCCCCCAGCTTAGCACCGATGCGCGGTCGGGGCAAGCCCGTATTTCTGCCGCCATGTGGCTTTTTTGCCTTGACAATGCTGAAGTTCAGCGTATCATAGCGGCTCACCAAACCCACTGATTGAGTTATGGCACACATGAATGTTATTCTCGCTACGAAGATTGAAGGTCTGGGCTGTGAAGCCGACCTCGTCTCCGTCAAGGCCGGTTACGGTCGCAACTACCTGATTCCCCAGGGGCTTGCGTTCGAGGCTACGCCCGCCAACCGCCGCTTCATCAGCATGCTGCAGAAGAAGCGCGCCGAGCGCGAGGCTGCCGAGCTGGCCAACTTCCGCGACATCGCGGCTCAGATTGCGGGTCTCACCGTCAATCTCACGCTTGAGGCTGGCGAGAACGGCAAGGTGTTCGGCGCCATCACCAACCAGCAGATTGCCGATGAGCTGGCTGCCGCCGGTGTGACCATCGACCGCCACAGCATCGAGCT
>JBJEVL010000082.1:0-3366 GCA_051884335.1 Akkermansia sp.
TGTATTATAATATATATAAGCATTTTATGAAATACTAATATATTATATTAAAATCCCTTGTTTATACAGCGTTTTAATAAATTTATAATCAGCAAATAAGATACATTTGATGAATTTTGTATAACGTAATCCCCAATGCGTTTGCCCTGTTGCGCGCAGCGCGCGGGCGCTCGCTGCGGAATCCTGTCATGATGGCGCCGCAGTTGAGCGCGCGCTCTTGCCAAGGGGGCTCCCGCATGCTAGAATGCCCCACCGCGTGCGCTGTGCGCGGGCGCGTCGCTTACACTTTTCATCCCCTCCTTTCACCATGATCAAGTGGATTCTCAACAAAATCGTCGGTTCCAAGAACCAGCGCGAGGTGCGCAAGCTCAAGCCGGTCGTGAAAAAAATTCTCGACCGCGAACAGAGCTGGAGCGACAAAGACCGCGATTTTCTCGTGAGCAAGACCCGCGCGTGGCAGCAGCACCTGCACCGCTTCACCCCGCTGGAGCTGCCGACCCGCAACCACATCCTCACGATGACGCCGGAGGAGCGCGCGCAGGTGGCCGCCGCGCTGCAGGCGCGCTTCGAGAGCCTGCGCCCGGAGTTCCCCAAGCTGCCGGCGGTGGAGAACACGCCGGAATCCATCGAGGCGGGCAAGAAGGCTTGGGCGGAAATCGAGCCGAAGTTCGACCGCATGCGCGCGCGCTACTTGGAGGAGATTCTGCCGGAGGCTTTTGCCGTCGCCAAGTGCGGCGCTCGCCTGCTCTGCGGGCAGGAGGTGGATGTGTGCGGCACGCCCATCCGCTGGGACATGGTGCATTTCGATGTGCAGCTGCTGGGCGGCGTGGCGCTGCACCGCGGCTTCATCGCGGAGATGGCCACGGGCGAGGGCAAGACGCTGGTCGCCACGCTGCCGGTCTACCTCAACGCGCTGACGGGGCTGGGCGTGCATGTGGTGACGGTCAATGATTATCTGGCGCGCCGCGACTCGATGTGGATGGGCGCGCTGTTCTCCTTCCTGGGGCTGACGGTGGGCTGCATCCAGAGCATGATGCCCGCCGAGCTGCGCCGCCGCCAGTACGCCTGCGACATCACCTACGGCACGAACGCCGAGTTCGGCTTCGACTACCTGCGCGACAACGGCATGGCGCAGAACCGCGAGAGCCAGGTGCAGCGCGGGCACTACTTCGCCATCATCGACGAGGTGGACTCCATCCTCATCGACGAGGCGCGCACGCCGCTGATTATCTCCGGTCC
Source organism: Akkermansia sp. (assembly GCA_051884335.1). GTDB lineage: Bacteria > Verrucomicrobiota > Verrucomicrobiia > Verrucomicrobiales > Akkermansiaceae > Akkermansia. The sequence continues at coordinate 1,240 of JBJEVL010000082.1, forward strand.
CGCCGTGGTGGAGCGCGAGCAGCAGTACGATGCGCTCAAGCCGCTCATCGAGCAGGTGGTGCGCCGCCAGATGGAGCTGTGCAACAACCTGATGGTGCAGGCGAACGAGGCCGCCAAGGCGGGCGATTACGACAAGGCGGGGCGCTGCCTGTTCAAGGTGAAGCTGGGGCAGCCGCGCAACCGCGCCTACATGCGCAGCCAGCAGGACCCCGAGTTCCGCCGCATGGTGGAGAAGTACGAGCTGTTCCTCTACCAGGATCCGCGCAAGCTGGAGCTCTTCAAGCTCAAGGAGGAGCTCTACTTCACCGTGGATGAAAAGACGCACGACGCCGACCTCTCCGACAAGGGGCGCGAGGTCATCAGCCCCGGGCATCCCGAGGCGTTCACGCTGCCCGACATCGGCACGGAGTTTGTCAACATCGACGAGGATGCCAAGCTGAGCGAGCGCGAGAAGGAGGCGCGCAAGACGGCTCTGCTGCGCCGTTTGGACGAGACGGGCGCCCGCCTGCACACGACGAGCCAGCTGCTCAAGGCGTACACCATCTACGAGAAGGATGTGGAGTACGTGGTGAAGGAGGACAAGGTGGTGATTATCGACCAGAACACGGGGCGCGAGATGCCCGGTCGCCGCTGGAGCGACGGTCTGCACCAGGCCGTGGAGGCCAAGGAGGGTGTGGAGGTCGAGGCGGAGAACATGACCTACGCCACCATCACCATCCAGAATTATTTCCGCCTGTACAGCCGCTTGGCGGGCATGACGGGCACGGCGGAGACGGAGGCGGCCGAGTTCCACGACATTTACAAGCTCGATGTGCTGCCCATCCCCACCAACCGCCCCTGCATCCGCAAGGATCTGAACGACCAGGTGTTCCGCAGCCGCCGCGAGAAGTACAACGCGGTGGTGGCCAAGATTACGGAGCTGCACCGCGCGGGGCAGCCCGTGCTGATCGGCACGGCGAGTGTCGATGCCTCGGAGACGCTGTCGCGCATGCTCAAGTATGCCCGGATTCCGCACGAGGTGCTCAACGCCAAGAACCACCAGCGCGAGGCCGAGATTGTGGCGCGCGCCGGGCAGCGCGGCGCGGTGACGGTCTCCACCAACATGGCGGGGCGCGGCACGGACATCAAGCTGGGCGAGGGTGTGGCGGAGCTGGGCGGGCTCTTCGTGCTGGGCACGGAGCGCTACGAGTCGCGCCGCATCGACCGCCAGCTGCGCGGCCGCTGCTCGCGCCAGGGCGACCCGGGTGCCTCGCAGTTCTTCCTGTCCTTCGAGGATGACCTGATGCGCAATTTCGGCGGCAGCGAGCGCATGACCAAGATGATGGATCGCTTCGGCATGCAGGACGGCGAGGCGGTGGAGAGCGGCCTGATGAACAAGATTATCGAGGGCGCGCAGAAGCGCGTGGAGCAGCGCAACTACATGTGGCGCAAGCATGTGCTGGACTACGATGATGTGATGAACCAGCAGCGCATGATTGTCTACGCCCTGCGCAACGAGGCGCTGCTGACGGAGGATCCGCGCCGCATGCTCTGGGACGCGCTGGAGAGCGGCACGCAGTACAAGTGCGAGGTTTACCTCACGGAGGACGACACGGGCGCCGTGCGCTACACCGACCTGCTGCAGTGGGTCAACGCCACCTTCCCGATGGGTTGGAGCGCCCGCGCCAACGACCTGATGGGCAAGCAGCCCGAGGAGGTGGCCGAGCTCATCGGCGGCAAGGTGCGCGAGATGTACGAGAAGAAGGTGCAGGGCGAGCGCCCCGACCGCGTGGATCGCATGGAGCGCGGCATCATCCTGCAAGCGATCGACCGGCTGTGGCAGAAGCACCTGACGGACATGGACGCCCTGCGCGAGGGTGTGCGCCTGCGCGCTCAGGGGCAGCGCGACCCGCTGGTGGAGTACAAGAAGGAGGCTTACGAGCTCTTCGAGACGCTGATGCACAACATCGACTTCGAGATTCTCAACGGTCTGTTCCGCAGCACGACCAATCTCTCCGCCTTCGAGGATTTCCTCTCGACGCTGCCGGCGAGTCAGGCGGATGCGGAGGACAGCAGCGTGAGCGACCTGCTGGGCAGCGGCGACCTGCTCTCTGCCCTGCGCGAGCAGCTGGCGATGATTCACGAGCG
>JBJEVL010000083.1:0-3348 GCA_051884335.1 Akkermansia sp.
CCGATCTGTGCCGTGTGGCGCGGCGCGGTCAAAATCGCTCACGCGGATGGTGATGGGCTTGGCCCCGCCCTTGAAGTAGGGACCCACCGGCGTGCAGAAGATGCGGAACTGGAACTCCGAGGCGGGCTTGACGCCGATGACCGCGTTGCTGCCGAACATGAAGGGGCGCAGGTACAGCGTCGCGCCACTGCCGTAGGGCGGCACAAAGTCGAGGTTGGCGGCGACCACATCGTGCACCGCCTGCACAAAGCGCTCCTCCGGGAACACGGGCATCTCCAGGTAGCGGCAGCTCTCGGCCATGCGCGCCGCATTGAGATCGGGGCGGAAGCAGACCACGCGCCCGTCCTCCGTGCGGTAGGCCTTGAGCCCCTCAAAACAGGTCTGCGCGTATTGCAGCACGCAGGCACACTCGCTCATGGTCACTGTGGCATCCCCGGTGAGGGTGCCGGCATCCCATGCGCCATCCTTGTAGTCGGCAACAAAGCGCTTGTCGGTCTGAATGTAGCCGAAGCCCAAGCTGCCCCAGTCAATATCCTTGCTCATAATCAAAACAATGGGTTGGTGAAAACGGTCGGCCGAATGTCGGTCGGCGGCTCCCATCTTACGCGCGCGGGCAGCAGCTGTCAATCACGGAATTTGCCTTGTCGCCCCCGCGAGGCTATGCTACAATGCGCGGCGCTATGACCTACGCCGAAAAACTCTCCGCCCGCATGGCCGCCACCCGCTCGGCGCTCTGCGTGGGGCTCGATCCCCGCCCGCAGTCCGACAACATGACCGAGCTGGCCGATTGGCTGCGCCGCGTGGTGGAGGAAACCGCCCCCTACGCTGTCGCCTACAAGCCCAACATCGCCTACTTCGAGGCCATGGGGCTGCCCGGGCTCCGGCTGCTGGAGGAGCTGCTGCCCGACATGCCCAAGGACATCCCCGTGATTCTGGATGCCAAGCGCGGCGACATCGGCGAGACGCAGAAATACTACGCGCAGGCCTACTTTGACCGCATGGATGTCGACGCGGTGACGCTCAACCCCTTCATGGGCTACGACATCCTCGCCCCCTTCCTCGACCGCCCCGGCAAGGGGGTCTACCTGCTGGCCGTGACCACGAATGCCGGCTCGGCCGATGTGGAGCAGCAGCGCCTGGCCGACGGTCGCCGCGTCTACCAGCTGGTCGGGGACATGGTGCTGCGCGCCCGCGCCGAGCACGCCGCCACCGAGGTGGGCATGGTCGTGGGGCTCACCAACGCCAACGGCGAGATTTTGGAGAATCTGCCCGATGCGCCTCTGCTCATTCCCGGGCTGGGTGCGCAGGGCGGCGACCTCTCCGCCCTCGTGGGCGGCACGCGTGTGGCGCCGCCTGCCATCAACGTGTCGCGCGGCATCCTCTACAAGGAGCCCGAGCTCTCCTTTGCCGAAAAAGCGCAGAAATACGCTGCGCAGATCCGCACCGCCCTCGGGCTCTGAGGGTAAGCCTATCCACCGCCATGAAGCAGTATCTGGAGCTGTTGCGCGATGTGCTGGAGAACGGCGTGAGCCGCGAGGATCGCACCGGCACGGGCACCCGAGGGGTTTTCGGGCGCCAAGCGCGCTTTGACCTGCGCGAGGGCTTCCCCTGCCTGACCACCAAGAAGCTCCACCTGCGCTCCATCATCTACGAGCTGCTGTGGTTCCTGCAAGGGAGCACCAACGTGCGCTACCTGCGCGAGCACGGCGTGAGCATCTGGGACGAGTGGGCCGACGAGAACGGCGAGCTCGGTCCCGTCTACGGCAGCCAGTGGCGCGCCTGGCCGGACGGGCAGGGCGGGAACATCGAGCAGATTGCCCGCCTGGTCGAGGGGCTGCGCAACAACCCATGGGGGCGCCGCCACATTGTCTCCGCCTGGAACGTGGCGGAGGTGGATCGCATGGCGCTGCCGCCCTGCCACTGCCTCTTCCAATTCTGCGTCATCCCCGCGCAGCAGCCGGGCGCGCCCCACGGGCTGAGCCTGCAACTCTACCAGCGCAGCTGCGACCTCTTCCTCGGCGTGCCCTTCAACATCGCCAGCTATGCCCTCCTGCTGCAAATGGTCGCGCAGGTCTGCGGCTACGAAGCGCACGAGTTCATCCACAGCTACGGCGACCTGCACCTCTACAACAATCACCTGGAGCAGGCGCGCCTGCAACTCACCCGCAGCCCCCGCCCGCTGCCCACCCTGCGGCTCAACCCGGCCGTCAAGCAGCTGGAGGATTTTACCTTTGAGGACATCGAGCTGACGGGCTACGACCCCCACCCGCACATCAAGGCCGAGGTATCCGTATGAGCCGCATCACCTACACCGGGGTGGTGGCCATGGCGGCCGACCGCGCCATCGGCCGGGACGGCACCATGCCCTGGCACCTGCGCGAAGACCTGCGCCTCTTCAAGCGCCTGACGCTGGGGCACCCCGTGCTCATGGGCCGCAAAACCTGGGAATCGCTGGGGCGTCCCCTGCCGGGGCGGCAGAACATCGTCCTCACCCGCGACCCCGCCTACCGCGCCGAGGGCGCGCAAGTCATTCACGAGCTCGCGGAGCTGGAGTCACTCCCGCTGCAAGACCCCGAAGTGATGGTCATCGGCGGCGCGCAAATCTACGCCCTCCTGCTGTCGCTGCTCACACGCCTGCATGTCTCCGAAGTGTCTGGCCACTACCCGGCGGACACCTACTTCCCCGCCTTCGAGCACCTGCTTCCCCGCCGCCGCGAGCTCGAGCACTTCGAGGGCTTCGTGCATGTCCTGCGCGAACGCGCCTGAGATCTACCTACCCTCCCGCCACCCGTAGAGCAAAACCACGGCAGCATTTCCGATGCTGTCAGCACAGGATAGGTAGGGCACCGGAATTCAGGACGGTGGAAGAAGCCGGACAAGGTTTGCCGCATCTGAGGGACGGAGGCATTTCAAAAGGTGAAAACGCTCTGCAAAAAACGCCCAAAAATGTGAAAACCAACTTCGCAAAACCTATAAAAATGTGAAATGAGATTGGTAAGTCATTAAAAAACGTATACTTGCGTAAAACACAAGCGTAGCAGCCCAATGTGTATTCGAGACGTCAGATAGATGCTTTTTGGGATGCTTGGAAATCAGAGCCGAAACACAAGCCGCTCATTGTCCGGGATGCCGGGCAGGTCGGCAAAACAGAAGCAATCACGCAATTCGCCACGCGGCAGTACAAGCACGTTGTGTATGTGAATTTTGTGGAATCCCCCTATTGTTCTTAACCATCCCCTATTTCTGCGCTTTTCTGTTGAAACACTATCTGAAAAGCACATCAGGAGGGCGCCGTGCGCTGCGAATAGTCCGCAGGCGGGGGGGGGAAGGGGAACGGGTTGCGGCAGG